>CAZJQY010000126.1:0-4301 GCA_964548095.1 uncultured archaeon | reverse complement strand
TAATAAAGTTCAATTAATTATGCAATTCGCTATAAGGTGCCAGATGATAGAGATTGACGGCTCTTTCGGAGAAGGCGGAGGCGCAATCCTTAGGGTTTCGGTGGGGCTTGCGGCCGCGTTGAAGACGCCCGTGACAGTCAGAAACATCAGGGCTAACCGCCCCAACCCCGGCCTTCGAGCCCAGCACCTCACAGGAATTCTCGCGTGCGCGGAGCTTACCGGCGGAGAAGTAGAAGGCGCTGCTGTCGGCTCGAAGGAGGTTGTATTCAAGCCGGGGGGCGGATGGAAGAAGCGTCTTAATGTTTCCGTCGGAACCGCGGGCTCGGCAACGCTTGTGTTGCAGACGCTCATGATTCCGGCGTCTCTTGCGGGAGAGGAAACCGTGGTAGAGGTTTCCGGCGGGACGGACGTCGCATGGAGTCCGCCGGCGGATTACCTGAAGAACGTGACGCTTCCGGTTCTGGGAGAATGCGGCATCCAAGCCCGGCTCGAAGTAGTCAGGCGGGGCTACTACCCGGCCGGAGGCGGGAAACTGCGCCTAACAATGAAGTCTTCCGGAAAGAAGCAACTTGAAGTCAACGAGCGTGGTCGTCTCCTGTCGGTCTGCGGAATCTCCCACGCCCACGAGAGTCTTAGAGTGAAAGAGGTCGCAGAGCGTCAGAAGAAGTCCTGCCGGAAGACGCTGTTTGACGGGCTCGGTAAACTCGGCTTGGAGGGCGCGAAAATTGATGTAGACGTCGAGTACGCGGACGCGGCGTCCTTAGGCTCGGGAGTCGCCCTCTGGGCTGAATTCGAAGAGACGGTGCTCGGCGCAGACGCCCTCGGCGAGCGGGGGAAGCGCGCGGAAGACGTGGGGCGGGAGGCTTCCGAATCAATCATAAGCGAACTCGCATCAAACGCGCCCTTGGACAAATACATGGCAGACCAAGTCGTCCCGTATCTCGCCCTCTTCGGCGGAAGCGTCCGAACGAAAGAGCTTTCATCCCACGCTGAAACAAATATTTGGGTTGCGAAACAGTTCGGGGCTCGGATATCGTTTGAGGGGGGCAGGATTCGCGCTGAACCGCTTCGTTAGATGTACTTTTCCGCGAACGCGAGGAACCGGTCGTAGGGGGAAATCTGTATCCTCCCCTCCATCGCGTAGTTGACGACGTTTGTGTAGAGGTCTTTTTTCGTGGCGTTGTTTTCGTAGTCTTGGTAGAGTTTGTCGGCGACGTCCGCGTCCACCTTCACCCAGATGGTCACGTCGTCGCTTGGGGAGTCAATGAAGGCTGTCTCGTTTATGATGCCGATTTTTTTCTGTCACTCGACTCCGTTTCCGATGATGGCGACGAGGAAGACTTCAGCGGGTCTGGGAGAGTCAGCGCCGGATTCTAGGTAAGAGAACATGCCGGCAGGGCCCGCAGGCAGCCTGCCCCCCTGGATTGCGCGGGCCGTTATCCCGCCAATCGGCTTAGGTTGGAGGGCATCCTGGCGGACTTCTTTCAGGATGGTGAAGGTTCCCGATTCAGCGCGTATTTTTCCGAGCAAACCCAGGTATTGCTGCTCCCACTTTTTCGTGGTTGCCGCCGACTGTGGCGAGATCGCATCCTTCTGCCTGCTTGCAGAGATTATCTGGGTTCGGGCATCCGCCTCCCTGGGCAGGAGCTTTTCGGCGCCGGGCACCGTCGAGAACAGGGCGAGGGTGCGGGAGTCTGCGTTCAATGCGACATACAGGGCTCCGGCGAGCACGAGGAAGAATGCCAGGAAAAGTAGGTTCTTCATATCTGGTAGATTATAGCATGCATTAAAATAAATCAGACGACCATTTTATTCCAATGATATACGACATCCACGTGCACACGAACGTGGTGGACGGACGGTACTCGCCTCGGCAGGTTGTGGAGCACGCGAAGAAGATTGGCTTGAACGGCATCGCCATCGTCGACCACGATGAAGTCCGCGGAAACATTGAGGCGAGGAAGTACGCCGGAAAAGACTTCACCATCGTGCCGGGACTCGAGTTTTCGACAACCCAAGGCCACATCCTCTGCCTCGGCTCGACCGACGTGCCGGAAGAATACTTGGGAGCCATGTTCAAGAAGGAGAACTACAGAAGCCCGGGGGAAATCGTCGACCTCATCCACGACATCGGCGGCATAGCCATCGCAGCACACCCCTACGACAGAGTGCGCTCGGCAGTCGGAGACCTCGTCTACAGGCTACCCTTCGACGCAATCGAGGTCGTAAACGGCCACACCCTGTCCAACACGAAAGACCCGGCAAAGGCGGCAGACGAGCTAAAGCTCCCGAAAGTCGGCGGCTCGGACGCCCACAGCCTCCACGAGATAGGAAACATCTGCGTCGAAGCTGAGGGAGGCGACATAGTCGAAGCCATCAGGAGCAACCACGTGAGGATTGTCAGGAAGGGGAGGCTCAGCCTGCTCGCGGGTTTCCTGCGAAGCGGCATCCTGAAAAGCTATTTCGGGCTGGAAAAATACTGAGTCCTGCTTTTTATTCCCTGAAACAGAATTTTTATTCTTGACTATGATAGTAAGCCAGCTTGTTGAGGAATATGACGTCTTGGAACTGGACCCCCTGCGGGTGTATGAGCGGTTCAGGGAGGATGGGACTTACATCCTCGAGTCTGCGGAAGGCGGGGAGAAGGTTGCGCGGTATTCGATTCTCGGCGTGAACCCTGCGCTTCGGATACGGATTAAGGACGGCAGGACGAAGGCAACCAGCGTCGCGAAAAGCTTGCGGGGGCTCAATATTCCCGACGGCAGCCCCTCAACAGTCGTCAAGAAAATCCTCTCCCAGATGAAGCTTAATCGGGGCCTCCCGTCCCGGTTCGCGGGGGGGCTCGTCGGATATCTCTCCTACGACTTCATCCGGTATCTGGTGAACGTCGGCTCGCACGCGAAAGACAGCCTCAAGCAGCCTGACGCCGAATTCGTGCTCGCGCGCAACAACATCGTCTTCGATCACGTGGCGCGCAAAATCTACTTAACGTCAAACGTCTTCTCGGACGAGGACGCAGACGACGCGCGAGAAGGCCTCGACACACTCATCGACGACTTCCTAGACCTCCCCCTAAACATGCCGGATGTGGGGGCGAACGCGCACATTAAGAAGGAGGTGGCATTCGAATCTAACATGACGCGCCACGAATACGAGGAGGCGGTGCGGGCCGGCAAAAAATACATCCGCGCGGGCGACATATTCCAGACGGTAATAAGCCAGCGGCTCTCAGCCACCTACGGCGGAGACACCCTCGCAGTCTACGAGGCGCTCAAGAAAATCAACCCATCCCCCTACATGTACTACCTCGACCTCGGGAACCGCAAAATCGTCGGCGCATCCCCGGAGATGCTCGCGCGCGTCGAAGGCAAAACAGCACTCACCTACCCGATTGCGGGAACCCGCTCCCGCGGGAAGACCGTCCGCGAGGACAATGCGCTCGCCCGGGAGATGCTGGAAAGCGAGAAAGAGCGTGCCGAGCACGTCATGCTCGTCGACTTGGGGCGGAACGACATCGGGCGGGTTGCAGCCTTCGGCTCGGTTCATGTGAAAAAGTTCATGGCAGTTGAGAAGTACAGTCACGTCCAGCACCTGGTGTCCGAAGTCGAGGGGACGCTCAAAGACGGATGCGATGCCTTAAGCGCCTTAAACGCGGTCTTCCCGGCGGGGACCGTGTCAGGAGCCCCGAAGGTGCGCGCGATGGAAATCATCGACGAGCTCGAGCCCGACCGGCGGGGCATCTACGCCGGCTGCGTCGGCTACTTCAGCTTCAACGGCAACATGGACACCGCCATCACCATCAGGACCCTCGTCTTCGAGGGAAAGAAAGCCTACGCGCAGGCGGGAGCAGGCGTCGTCGCAGACAGCGTCCCAGAACACGAACACAAGGAGACGATGAAGAAGGCAAGCGCGCTCATCAAATCACTGGGTTACGAGTAGAAGTGAGTATGGCCTTCTAAGGCAGCAAGCCCGCCCGCACCATAAGCGCTGACGCGACGCTGAAGTATATCGCCATCGTCGCTACGTCGCTTATCATCGTCGCGAACGGCCCGGACGCGATGGCCGGGTCTAAGTCCAGTTTCCTGAACAGGAACGGGAGGAACGTCGAAATAAAAACTGCAGCGAGAATGCTCAAAAACATCGAGGCCCCGACGATGACTCCTAAAAGCTGGTTGCGCCAGCCGACTGCCGCAACGCCCGCAATCAAAAGAGCGCAGATGAGCGCAAGGGCTAATGCGACCTTGATTTCCCTTATGAGGTAGCCTTTAAGGGATACCTTCGGGTCCAGTGCCATGCTTCTC
>CAZJQY010000125.1:0-4327 GCA_964548095.1 uncultured archaeon | reverse complement strand
TCTCAGCCATAATCTGTTCGGTGGTGAAGTGCTTGCCAGTTATAGCGCCGCTGGGGCAAGCTGCCACACAAACGCCACAGCCCTTACACAGAGCTTCATTAACCCGACATACCTCCTTCTCTTCATCAAAGGAAACAGCGCTATAGGGGCAAACTAGCTTGCAAACCTGGCAGCCAGAGCAGATTCTTTCATCAATAATGGCAGTAGCTGCTTCAATCTCTACACTGCCTTTGCTAATCATAGCCAGAACCCGGGCCGCCGCCGCCGAAGCCTGAGCTACAGTATCAGGAATATCCTTGGGACCCTGACAGCAGCCAACTATAAAGACACCATCAGTGGCAGTAGCTACCGGGTCAAGTTTGGGATGCTTTTCCAGGAAAAAGCCATCGGCACCTTGGCTAATATTAAATAAACGGGCAACACTCTTAGCATCTGGTTGTGCCTCTAAGGCTACACTCAGGATAACCATATCTACCGGCACCTTTATCATACTGCCGAGCAAAGTATCCTCACACGAGACAACTAACCTTCCTTCCCCCTCATTTGCCGTATTTTCAGTAATTTCGGCTACTTTCCCCCGTATAAAACTAACTCCCTCCTCTGAGAGACGGTTATAGAATTCCTCATAGCCCTTGCCAAAGCAGCGCATATCTATATACATCTGGTATACTTCAGCATTGATTTTCTCCTTGATTAGATGAGAATACTTCAAGGAATACATACAACACACCCGAGAGCAATATTCATGATAGTTTTTGTCACGGCTGCCTACGCAATGAATAATAGCTATGCTCCGAGGAGTTGAGCCGTCTTTAAGCACTATGTTACCACCGGTTGGTCCCGCGGAATTAACCAGCCTCTCAAACTCAAGGCTGGTGATAACATTATCCAGCCGCTTATAACCATATTGATAAATGGGGGTAGGGTCAAAGACATCAAAACCGGTGGCTAAAATTATAGAACCTACTTCAACCTCAACAAATTTATCTTTCTGTTCAAAATCAATCGCCTTTGCCTCACAGAACTTCTCACAAGCCCGGCAGGTGCCCTTTAGAAAGTAGACGCAGTGTTCCCGGTCAATAACTGGTATATTAGGCACTGCCTGGTCGAATGGAATATAAATAGCCTTCCTTTTACCCATACCAACATCAAACTCGCTATCTACTTTCCAGGGGCACTTCTCTGTGCAAACACCACAACCGGTACACTTATCTTCATCAACATACCTTGCCTTCTTCCTGATTTTAACCTTGAAATTGCCGATATAACCTGAAACTTCGTCTACCTCACTATAGGTCATCAGCTCAATAAAGGGGTGAGAGCCTACTAGCGTCATCTTTGGGGTAAGGATACAGGCTGAGCAATCCAGGGTAGGGAATGTTTTGTCTAGCTGTATCATATGCCCCCCGACACTGGGGGTCCTCTCCACCAGATAGACCTTATGCTCAGAGTCAGCAATCTCCAGAGCAGCCTGAATGCCAGCAATACCTCCGCCTACTATGAGTGTGTTAGGATTCATCGGTACCTGTCTCGTCTCCAGAGGTTGCTGATAATAAACCCGCCTTACCGCAGCACTTACTAGCGCTTTAGCTTTCTCCGTAGCTAGCTGCTTATCCTCAGTTACCCATGAGCAATGCTCACGAATATTCGCCATCTGAAATAAATATGGGTTTATCCCTGCCTCCTGACAAACGCGACGAAAAGTAGGCTCATGCATTGTTGGTGAGCAGGCAGCAACAACTACACGATTAAGTCCCAACTCCTTAATATCCTGCTTAATTAAGTCTTGACCTGGGTCAGAACACATAAAGCTATAGTCACGAGCTACTACCACCGAATCCAAACTGCGAGCAAACTGGACAACCTGCTCTACATCAACTGTGCCAGCGATATTGCTACCACAGTGACAGACATATACACCAATCCTAGGCTCTCCCCACATATTAAAACCTCCTAACTTTGTTAAATAACCCCTTGAACTAGTTCGGCAATATCTTTGATTTCAATAACACCACCCTTATCTAGGCTCAACACACTATCGGCGAACATGCACATGCAAAAGGGGCAGGCAACCGCCAGCACGCTGGCGCCTGTCTCCAGAGCCTCCTCCAGTCTTATGTCAGCGAATCTCTCACCCTTCTTGGTCTCCATCCAGATTCCACCGCCGCCACCACCGCAGCATAAGCTATTTCCCAGAGAACGCGGCATCTCGACTAGCTCTATGCCAGGTATGCTATGTAGAACCTCACGAGGCTCATCATAAATACCATTATGCCGCCCTAGATAACAAGGGTCGTGATAAGTAACCTTCTTATTCAACTCTTTGGTTGGTTTTAGCCTGCCCTCTTTGATAAGCTCAGCCAAAAGCCGGGAATAGTGAATTACTTCAAAATTACCGCCCAGCTCAGGATATTCGTTTCTGAAGGTGTGATAGCAATGAGGAGATGTGGTTACTATCTTGTTAACGCCAAGCTCTTTAAAAGTATCAATATTAGTCTGGGCTAAAGTTCGGAAAAGCTGCTCATCCCCCGCCTTGCGAACACTCTAACCAGAGCAGGTTTCCCGGCTACCCAAGATACCAAAATCTACCTGAGCCTTTTTGAGTAAACTTACTATAGCTCGAGGAATCCTCTGAAGTTTGGGGTCATAGGAAGCCATACATCCGGTAAAATACAGCCACTCTGTTCCCTCAGTATATTCTTTTATATCCAGGTCTTTAGCCCAGTTTGCCCGGTTTTCTGGCGGCTCCCCCAATGGATTACCTGTGCCCGAAATGTTTTTAATTGTAATCCGGAGCGAGTCGGGAACCTTGGCTATGCCTAACTCGGTGATACTTCTGCGCAAAGCTCTCATAACATCTATTATGCTCACACCGCGAGGGCAGCGCTCAACACAAGCTCCACAGGTAACGCAAAGCCACATGTCTTCATCCTCAAAACCAACCAAGCCCAATTGTGCCTGATGCATTATTCGGCGAACTAGAAAGCTTCTCACTATATTCCAAGGACAAACCCCAGTACAAAGACCGCATTGATAACATAATTTAAGTTCTTCACCACCAGCCTCTGTTATAATGTCGGTCACTTCTCTAAGTGGCGCTATCGCTTGCATGGCAAACCTTTCTCCTCTCTTTGATTCCTGGCTGCTTAGATATTATCACAAATCTACTTATGAGCAAACCCCCAGTAAACCACCACTATTTGCCGTCATTATCTCTACCGTGATAAACTTATGAGGCAAAAGAAAGGAGTCCCATATGAAAATACTGGTAACCAATGATGACGGAATATTTGCCCAAGGGCTATGGACACTGGTTAAGCAACTAAAAAGCATTGCCCAGGTAATAGTTGTAGCTCCAGATAGAGAGCAGAGCGCCATAGGCACTGCGGTTACCCTTCGCCAACCACTAAGAGTACAAAGAGTGAGACCTATGGTGTCAGGGATAGAAACCTATTCGGTGGAGGGCACTCCCACCGATAGTGTTATCCTGGCTTTAGGTAAACTGGTTAAAAACAAAATAGACCTGGTCATTTCAGGTATAAATCAGGGACCAAATCTGGGGGATGATGTGCTTATCTCAGGAACAGTAGGCGCTGCCCTGCAAGGCTACCTGCGTGGTTTCCCAGCCCTGGCTATTTCAGTAAACGGTGCGGACAGCCTTTACCTGGCTAATGCCGCTAAATTAGCTGCACTGCTAGCTAAAAAGATTGAGTCCAATGTCTTGCCCACCAATATTTTCCTTAATATAAACCTGCCTAACCTGCCTCTGGCAAAAATCAGGGGGGTAAAGATTACCCGGTTAGCCAGCGGAAGTCATACTGACACAGTTGAGGACGGGAACAATGGCAAATGGGGATATTATTGGTTGGTGCGTCAAAAGATAAACAAGAATACGGATGAGGAAACAGATATATGGGCAATAGAGCAAGGTAATATCTCCATCACTCCCCTGCATACCAATCTGCCCCGAAAGCCCTCACCTTCCATCCCAGATAGCTTATTCTCCAACCTCCTTCGGGAACTACAACAATGAGGAGACTTCGCAACCGGAGAGCCGAGTCAGCAAAAATCACCTAAAAATTTGACAAACTGGCATTAGCCTTGTATAATCAAAAATTGATAGTAAGTTACTAGCCATCGACCAGTTAGGCGGTGAGCTCCTTAAAATAAGCATCATTAACAATATTAGTCGCTTGGATCAGATACGACCGAGACGGCAACAATTGGAACTGTATTTTGAATGCCCTCTTTGGCTGTGTCGGAGAGGGCGTTTTTTATGAATTCGGCTCAGGTGAAGAAATAATATGCTCAAATTAGGCTTTATTGG
>CAZJQY010000124.1:0-4358 GCA_964548095.1 uncultured archaeon | reverse complement strand
AAAAGTGTTTCGAGCATCCCCAAAAAGAAAGGGATTTAGATTTTCTTTCTCTTTCGTGAACGTTTCTCTTTCTTTCCCAAAGAAAGAGAAAGGTTCGAAGAAAAGGGTTTGCGGGGGACGAGATTCGAACTCGCGTAGGCCTGCGCCACAGGATCTCTTCGCAGCCCTTTTCTTTTAACAAAAGAAAAGCGCTGGCGGAAAAGAAAATTGTTTTTCGCTTTAAGCGAAAATCTGAATTTGCCTTACGGCAAATTCCTTTTTCTTTCCCGAGGCTTTCTTTTTAATAAAAAGAAAGGCTCTCCTAAGTCCTGCCCATTTGACCAGCTCTGGCACCCCCGCGTAAGGGAGAAATTGCCCGACTTTGAGGTTTTATTATAGTGCGTGACTGCATAAAAACCTTAGGAGGCTGTTTCACATGAACAAATGTTTTGTTTGATAATCTTGTGCAGTTAAACTTGGTCTAGTCAGGTAGAAGTGGAGGGTTCAGTAATTAATCTCTGTCTAGAAAGTCTAGTCCGAGGTTTCTGCGGAAGGCGTCTTCTTGTTGTGGGCCGGGAGTGTAGACTGTGCCGGTTTTGGCATCCTCAATCATTCTGTTTCGGTTTAAATTATGCCCCATCCCCAGGCCGAATCCGCTTCCTCTGCCGATTAGGACGTTTCCGGGGCCGAATGGTTTGTAAAATTCTCTTACCACTTCCCTCACGCCAGTGATTGAGTCTGGTTCAGTCAACCCCGGGATAGTTGAAGTTTGCAATAGAATGCTTTTATCGGCTGGCGGGCCTTCCGTAATCCCTGTTTCTTGTCCTTCTGCCACCGCATATACCGGGCTACCTTGGTATGTTTCGTCTGTTTTCACGTACCGGATGTTTGATTGTGCGCGTCCCCTTGGGTGGACGCTTACCTGCTCTATCTTTAGGTCGTCGATTGGTGTTTCCATTGCGTAGAAATGGAAGTCTGTCACCTTCCCCCTCCCGTCGCTTACATAGCAGTTGCATGAGCCTCTAATAAGGTTTGTCCGCACCCAGTGTGTCGGCTCCGGGCCGCTCATCATCCCTGAGAATTTGATTTTACCTTCGGGGGTTGCTACCACATGCGTATCCAAGCCGTAGTATTCACGGTTCATGGGGGTCAGGAGTATGCCTCTCCTATTCCCTGATAGCACGTCTTCCACATACCTTGGTGAGGCGGCAAGCAGGCCCATCCGCTGGTATATTTCAAAGCCTTGGGGGTATGGGGCTGATAAGTCATCAAAGTGGTCGCGTGTTTTTTTTGGCTTGTACCATTCTTCCGGCGGATACACGGCCCGGTATCCGAGCGGCTGGTTGTCTACTGCAACATCTGATGGGTAGGGTGGCGGAAGCCTCAGTTGCTCTGGGAGTAGACTGCGTACGGCCTCATCAGGGTGTCTCCCGTATGTCATCTCATTCCAGTGTTTGGCTGGATTAAGCGGTTCTCCTACTGGCGCATCAAGCGGCGCAGCAGGCGCTGGTTCTCTTGCAGTTCTTGCGACGTCTGTGAAAAGGGGGCTGAAAATCCTCGTCAATCCCTCAGTCCTCGACATCTCGTCGTGCATTCCCCTCCTCGCATCCAGAGTTTCTTTAAGGAAGCCTACGAGCTCTGCGTCTGTCCCCAGCTCCAGATATACTCCGCCTGCCTCAACACAGGTGACTTTGACTTCCTCTCTTCTGGATGAAAGAACTTCAATTTCATAGGTTGTGCCGTCCGGCTGGGTGATATTCACCTGCCCCGTATCCCTTCCCGTTACTTTATAGGATATCCTAGACTCCTGCGTATCGTCTCCGACGGGGACCGTGAATTCGCCGGCCTTTTTCCTAGAAAAGGGCATTTGAACAGATACGCCGGCGAAATACATTTCTGACTCTATTTCACCGTGCCTTCTGCTCTTGTTGAACGTCACTCCTCCTTCAGTCATATCCACCCGGAGTGTGGTGTTGTTTTCCGACGAATTGGCGTGCACTGCAAGCACGGCTTCCGCGTCCTCCGCGTCAAATGGCGTAAGCGTCAGAACATCTGTGTAAACCCCATAACCCATGTTCCTTTTGACAAACCGGGCATTGAATTTCGGCTTTTCCGCTTCATCCGGGGTTTTACCATGGACGGTAATCCCGATTCCCGCCTCCTCAACCAAACCCTTCACTCTGGCTACAAACTCCGGGTCCTCCCCGTCACTGGGGGCGACTTCTTTAGCCAAAGCCGCAGGCATGCTCGCGTCTTCGAAGCCTGGCCTTCTCGGGTCGACGCGAACCATATCCCCTCTGACCGGTATTATCACTGTGTCCTTCGGCAGGATGACTGGCTTGTTTTCACCCAGCCTCGGCTGGCGGTCAACAATGCATATGACGTCGTCAACTGATGCCTCACCAAACTTTCCGGCAAGGCCTGTTCTATGAATCCTCAACTCCTCTTCGCCCGGGATGTAAGTTGCCTCAACCGGTTCCCCAACCTGCGTCTCCAAACTAACCCTGGTTAGCGCACCCCTTTGCACTGGGACATAGAATATGCCCCTCGACCCCCCCACCTTCCCGACAGGAGCTACTCTGGCACTTTCCGGACTTTCGATTGGTTTGTATGGGTAATTGCTCCATGGGTCGTCTCCGTCTACTATGCTGACTCCCATGGTCCGCAGAACCGCTTGGTCGTAGCCGAGAAGGCTGGGAGGTACTTGGACTTCTTTTGACTTTAAGGGAGTACCGGTTTGCCAACTCTTCCGTTCGGCTTGAATTCTCTTCAAGTCCTCGTCAGTCAACTCCAGCGGCCCTAAAGAAACTTCAGGAGGCTTGACCTCAGGAACACCACCCTCAGGCTGTCTTTGAGGTTCCCGCGTTCGGCGACGCCAAAACCAAGCCATCAATAAAAATACTGCATTCATAGTAAAATATCCTGAATCCAACACTCTGGTGTGGTATTTTAAAAACGTGTCTTGGCGTGTTTTATTGTGGTATTCTCTTATGTTACTGGAAGATGGAGTCTGCTGAGGAAAACGGCGTGGTTTTCGTCCGGCTTTTTCCGGGCGAGGATTTTTTCGCCGCTCTTGAGGAGGCGTGCAGGAAGCATGACGCCAAGACGGCGGTGTTTCTCTCAGGCGTCGGGCAGCTCAGGGATTTTACGCTCGGCTTCTTCAGGAAAAAGGGGGACTACGTGCCGCAGGCTTTTCCGGGAGTGCACGAGCTTCTGTCGGTTCAGGGGAATATCGTCTTTCAGGACGGAGAATACGTCTTTCACGTGCACGTTGTAGTTGGGGACGAGAAGAAGCGCGCCTTCGGCGGGCACCTCCTTGGGGGGAAGGTTTCAGTTACAAACGAGCTCGTAATCCTTAAGACACGGTGTAAACTGTCACGGAGGTTGAATGATGAAACAGGGCTTACTGAGTTGTTCCTCGACTAGGGGTTTGTTCAGAACACGTACGGCGCGCGGTGTTTTCCTAGTGCTGTTTTTGGTCTTGCTTGCTGTCGTAAGCGGTTGCGTGTCAAACGAGAAGGCTCCGTTGTTTGAGTGCCCGAATGGCCAGCTTGTGGTCAGTGAGAGCGACTGCCCGAAGCCTGTTTCGGCTGCAACATCCTCCTCGACCCGCATGAGGGAGTCTTCCTCAATGTCGTCGTCCACCACCAAACCTGCGTCGACGTCAATTTCGGCTCCAGCATCCTCCTCAACCACCACAACACTTTCAGGCGTTGTGGAGTTCGATTGCCTTCAAGCAGAGAAAACCGTCGTCTCGATTGCAAACCCCTCTCCCCTCGCAGGCGACCTCTATGAGCTTACGGCGCGGAATCAAAACGGAGGATTCGCCTTATGCACGATACTCTTCTCTCGTAACGGCGCGCCCTACCGCACCTTCGTCTCCTACGCGAACCTCACCCTCACTGAGCCGGGAGAGTACACCGCAGCCGTATGCATGGAAAGCTCGCGATACTGCGCGGGCAACATAAGCTTCACGGTGGCGTGACGGTGCGAACCCTACAGCACCGACGCGATAAAGTATGCTCCTATCCCGATGAGGGCCGCCGAAAGAAGCCTTCGCATGCTCGTGTACCATCCTCGCTTAAACAACGCCTTGGCGTTTCTGGCGGTCACGTGCGAGACCGTGACGTACCAGCCGAAGTCGGCGAGCCAGTGTCCGACGACTACGACGCCGACTCCCATGTAGCCCATTTGCGTGTATCCTTCTATTAGCAGTCTCATCCCGGCTGTCGCCCACCAGAGGGGGAAGCTTGGGTTTACGGCGGTGAATACGGTGCCGCCGAGAACGAGGCCGTAGGAGGTTTTCTTGCCATAAGGAGCGGCAGCCTCCCGTGCAAGCAGGCTGCGGGCTCCCATGAGGACGAGCATGAGCCCGCCGA
>CAZJQY010000123.1:0-4378 GCA_964548095.1 uncultured archaeon | reverse complement strand
CGTCTCGCAACACAGGTGAGGGGGTCTGGAAGACCGCGCTACCGGGCGAAACCTCACGGGTTCAATCCTGACGTCGCGTACCCGACGAACCTCGGCTTCGCGGAAACAAAAGGAGGCCAGGTGGTAGCCATCCTCCCAGACAGCCGCCGCACCACATGCGTTGCCAGAATACTCACCGAGGATATGAACGAAATCTACCTCATCGCAAGCGAAGGATTACAAGTCGGCCAATGGCTCGAGTTCGGGGAAAACGCCCCCATAAAAACCGGTAACATACTCCCCGTAGGCTCAATACCCGAAGGCACCTGCATCTACAACATAGAACTTGCCTCCCGGGACGGCGGGAAGCTGGTGCGAGCGGGAGGGGCCTTCGCATCCATCGTATCCCACGATAAGAAGCTCAATCAGACGCACATCCTGCTTCCCTCAAAGAAGACCATCATCGTTCCCGGAAACGTGAGGGCGACCGTTGGTATCGTCGCCTGCGGCGGGAGGACGGAGAAGCCCTTCGTGCACGCCGGCCAGGTCGTCTACGCGAAAAAGGCGAGAGGGGGCAAACTCTACCCTAAGGTCGGTGGAACATCGATGAACGCCAGAGACCACCCCCACGGCGGAGGCGGACACCCGCACGTCGGGAAATCCACGACCGTCTCACGCATGACGCCGCCAGGACGGAAGGTAGGGCATATCGCAGCTAGAAGGACAGGAGTGAGGAAATAATCATGGTAAAAAAGGAATTCAAGTACCGGGGTTACACGCTCGAGCAGCTTAAGTCCATGCCGATGGACGAACTCATAAAGATTCTGCCTTCGCGGGCGCGGAGGAAGATAAAGCGAGGATTCGACGACCGCCAGAAGAAGTTCCTCCTCGATGTGAAGAAAGCCCAGAGGAAGCGCGGCGAAGGCGGAGAAGCGAAAGCAATCCGGACCCACATCCGGGACCTACCCATCCTACCTGACATGGTCGGGTTGATGGTTATGGTCTACAACGGCAAGGAATTCACGCCCGTGGAGATTAAGTCCGAGATGATTGGACAGTACTTGAGCGAATTCTCATTAACGCGAAGACAAGTAAAACACAGTGCACCAGGTGTTGGGGCGACCCGATCCTCACTGTTTGTACCGATAAAGTAAAATGGAGTTAGCCTACGCATATAAACCCAAAAACAAGGATGCCTCGGTGAAGGCGATCGCGCGGGACTTGAACATGTCCCCCAAGGATGCTATCCTCATCTGCGATGTACTCCGAGGCATGCCCCTCGATAAGGCAATCGCCTACCTTAAGGACGTGGTAGCCCTGAAAAAACCCGTCCCCCACCCCAAGTACAACAAATCAACAGGACACCGCAAAGAAGACGGATTCGGGCCAGGACGATACCCCCAGAAGGCAGCGCGTGAGATACTGCTCCTCCTGGAAAACCTCACAACAAACGCCGAATACAAGGGCTTAAGTCCCGAAGGCCTGAAACTCACACACATACAAGCCTTGAAGGGCATAACCCGAAGGAAACGCAAGCCCAAGGGGCGCTGGAAGGTTTGGCGAACCCAGCTCGTCCACGTTCAAGCAATATGCGAGGGAAAATAGAATGGCACTAGAAAGATACTTCACGCAAGAGGGAATCATACGGTCTAAAGTCGAGAGTTTCCTGAAAAACGAGCTCAACCGCGCCGGGTACAGCGGCATCAACATCCAGAAGACGGCGCTTTCAACGCGCGTAATCCTCCTCGTCGAAAAGCCGCCGCTCGTCATCGGAAAGCGGGGCAAGCGAATCAACAAACTCACCGAAATCCTCTCGCAGAAGTTCGGCCTAGACAACCCCTCCATCGACGTGCAGAAAATCGAGGAGCCACTGCTCGACCCAAACATCATCGCCCGCCGCATCGCCGTAGCCCTCGAGCGCGGCATAAACAGGCGGCGCGTGGTGTACCGGGCGCTGCGCTCAGTCATGGGGGCGAACGCCCTCGGCATCGAAATCAAGCTGTCCGGAAAAATCGTCGGCAAAGGCGGCCGCTCCAGGACTGAAAAATACTCCCAAGGTTACATGAAGAAGTCCGGAAACTCGGTAAATCTTGTGCGCAAAGGCGCAACACAGGCGTCCCTTAAGGCAGGCGTCATCGGCGTCACCGTAAACATCGTACCACCGGATGCAGTATTCCCCGACCAAATTTACCTTAAAAGCGACATAGCGGCAAAGAAGCCGCCCGAGGCAAAGCCTTCCGAGCAACCCCCGCAAGAGGGGAAGCCCCCTGAAGGTTCCTCCCGCAAAGAGAAAACGGATTCCGCAAAGGCTCCGGAAAGAGAGAAGGCTCCAAGGCGCAGGACGAAGAAGGAGGAACTACCTTCAGGAGAAAAACTCGCGCTCCCTCAGGGAGACACCAAGCTCATCGCCGAGGTTCCGGCAGTACTGGTTGAGGCTTCCGTCAAGCAAAAATCAAGCGAGGAAAAGTCTTAGCTTAAATAGTACCATATGATATAATTTAACTCGAAATGGCTGAAGTACGTGCGAGCGAACTAGGGAAGATGGGAGTCGAAGAACGAGAGAAACATTTGGCCGAGTTGAAGAAAAATCTCATGAAGATTCGAGGCGGCCTCGCCTCAGGCGGTGTCCCCGAAGACGTGGGGAAGACACGGGAGATCCGAAGGACAATAGCTCGTATGCTGACTAAAAAACACGAGGAAGAACGTAAAGCGAAATGATTTGTCCTAAATGCGGACTACCCAAGGAATTGTGCGTATGCGAGGAGATGACCCGCGAGGGTCAGAGGATTCGCGTACGCAAAGACAAACGAAAGTACGGTAAATTCGTGACACTCATCGATGGATTCGAAGGAGTTGATGTAAACAAAGTCGCTAAGGAGTTAAAATCCAAGCTTGCGTGCGGAGGAACCGTTAAAGACGGCAGGATAGAGCTCCAGGGAGACCACTACAACAAGACGAAGAAGATATTGGTCGACTTGGGTTTCTCCGAAGGCATGATAGGCTAACCTTCGCTTGCGAATCCTATTTAAATGATAACGCCTTACAATATACTCCGCCACGAGTTGATGGGCCTCGACCTTGAGGTCGTGGGCGCATCAGACCCCGGCCTCGTAGGTATTCGAGGCAAAGTCGTTGCGGAATCAAAAAACACGATAATCATCAAAGAGCGCGATAACGGCAGGAAAACCCTGCCGAAAGGCGACATAATCGCGAAGCTTGTGTTGCCCGAGAAGGCGGTCGTCGAAGTGGACGGTCGCCTCCTCTCCGGCAGACCCCACGAGCGCACCAAGAAAAAGATCAGGATAACATTCACAAAATGGCAGCAAAAACCAAGGAAGTAAAAGAAGCGTGCGGGGACGTAAACTGCCCAACACACGGCACCCTCTCCGTACGGGGTACTCTGCTTGAGGGGCAGGTGGTTTCAGACAAGATGGACGCTACCGTCGTCGTCCAACGAGACTACTTCGTCAAATCAAAGAAATACGAGCGATACCAGAAGGCGAGGTCTCGGATTCCGGCGCACAACCCAAAATGCCTCAACGTGAAAACAGGCGATTTCGTGAAAATCGGGGAGTGTCGGAGGCTCTCGAAGACGGTATCCTTTGTCGTCATGGAGAAACTAATCAAAAAAGATGGCTAAACCGCTCGGAGGAGGTTCGAAGAACCTGCCGCTTGGTAAGGCAGTGAATGCCAACATCCCCCGTCCCCTGCCCACCGGGGCACAACTCGTTTGTGCGGACAACAGCGGAGCCAAGGTGGTCGAGATTATAGCGGTGCGGGGCTACAAGGGCGTCCACCGAAGGTACCCCGCGGCAGGCGTTGCCGACCTTGTTATCGTATCCGTCAAGAAGGGCAATCCTGAAATGCGGCGGCAGGTTTTGAAGGCGGTCATCATCCGGCAGACGAAGGAATACAGGCGCGCCGACGGAACACGCATCAAGTTCGCCGACAACGCCGCCATCATTGTCGGAGACGACGGCCTCCCCAAGGGGACTGAAATCAAGGGCGCTGTGGCTCGTGAGGCCACCGAGCGCTGGAACAAGATTGGTACCATATCCAGCATCGTCATATAAAATGCAACCAACCTCCAAGAAACCGCGGAAGCAAAGGAAATGGCAGGCGCGAGCGCCTCAGCACAAGAAGCGGAAGATGACGTCATCCCACCTCTCGCAAGAGCTTATCGGCAAATACCGGCGGAGGTCCGTTCCCGTCCGGAAGGGCGACCACGTGACGCTATCCCGCGGAGATTTCAAGGGTCTTAGCGGGGAAGTTCTTCGGGTCGACGTGAAAGCCGGCAGAGTATACGTGGAGGGGTTGACGATGAAGAAAGCAGACGGCACCGACGTCGAACGCTCGGTACACGCCTCAGACATCACAATAGCCGAACTCTACATTGAAG
>CAZJQY010000122.1:0-4395 GCA_964548095.1 uncultured archaeon | reverse complement strand
ATTTGTCGTCTCGCACGAACATGCACCGCCCGCGGACCATGCGAAGCTTTTTCTCTCCGTCGCCGGTCTCTTCGACGAACCCCGTATATCCTTCAGCCTCGATTCGCTGGATGTCCGACGCAGTCAGAGTTATGACGTTGAACCTGCAGCAGTTGCCGCACATAAGACACGAGAACTTGTCCTCGTGCAGTCCGAGCAGGACCCGCCTGACAAAGGAGGGTGTGCTTAAGGCGAGGATGACGTAGGCGAGCACCAGCGAAGCCTGAAACAAGAGCGCTGCCGATTTGAGAAAATCCATGGTATATTTTTATCTTTCAGCAAAATAAACCCTCTCATTTTTAAAGGCAAATGACGTAAGATTTACCATCTTTTTCCAGCAACAAAATGAAGCCTAAGGCGGCAAAAAAATGCTGCGCCCACTGCCAGGACTACAAAAACTGCGACGAAAAAAACGGTTGCTGCGAATACTGCGACTACTATGTGAAGGCCAAGTGCACGTACACGCCCGACAAGAAAAAGAAGGTGAGCCCGCGCGTCGTCCTGGACGACTCGACCTCGTATGCGTTCGATGATTTCCGCGGGGACAACTACGGAATCGACGACTACGAGGAATACGAGGGATACGACTGAGCCTCACTCGTTCATGCTCCCAGTCCGGTAGCCGAGAACGTCAAGGGCTACATGAGTGAAGCCGAACTCCCGTAATGCCTTCGCAACCTTTTCCCTGTTTTTGAGAATCACCGAGAAATCCTTCGGCTCCACTTCGATGCGGGCGACACCCTTATGCGCCCTCACCCGCACCTGAGAAACGCCCAAACCCCTGAGATAATCCTCGGCCAGCTCGACCTTACGGAGCTTCCGTTTGGTGATTTTCTCCCCGTAGGGGATGCGTGAGGAAAGGCAGGCACTTGAAGGCTTGCCCGCGTTCGGAAGCCCCAGCATTCCCGCAAGCTCACGCACCTCCTCTTTGGTGAAGGAGGCCTCAGCCAGCGGACTCAACACCCCAGCCTCCCGGAGCGCCCTCGCGCCTGGGCGGTGCCCCAAAAGCTCGGAAGCGTTGGTACCCTCAAGCACTGCGGCAAAGCCGTGCTCCCGCGCATAAGAGGCGAGCGCGCTCGAAAGCTCCCTCTTGCAGTGGAAACAGCGGTCCGCAGGGTTCGCGGCAAAATCTTTGTTCCTGAGTTCGCTGTGGGATAAAACAACGTGTCGTATGCCAATCTTTTTGGCAAGCTCTCGCGCCAGCGAAAGCTCCCGCCTCGGGAGCGTCTCAGAGTCCAATGTTACGGCGACCGCCTTATCCCCTAAGACATCATACGCAACCTTGGCGAGAACTGATGAGTCCACTCCTCCGGAGAACGCTACGACGACACTCCCCTGCGCCAGTATGAGCTCCTTGAGTTTAGCGTATTTTTCCGCGAGCATCCCTTAAATAAGAGGGATACAATTAAATAAAGATGGCGGCCTCATCCAGAATCTCAGGGTTCTACAAGCTTCCCGTCGAAGAGCGGGTGAAGAAGGTTTCCGAGCTTTCAGGGCTCACTGAAGAGGAAGTGAAGCTCCTCCTTTCGCAAGGCCTAGGCCTCGAGCAGGCTGACCGCATGATTGAGAACCTGGTGGGCGTCTACAGGCAGCCGCTGGGCGTTGCCGTAAACTTTCTAATCAATGGGAGAGATTACCTTGTTCCCATGGCGACTGAGGAGCCTTCCGTCGTCGCCGCAGCCTCGAACGCCGCGAAAATCGTGCGGGAGTGTGGGGGTTTTACGGCGGAGAGCACGGAGCCAATCATGATAGGCCAGATTCAGCTCACGAAAATAGGCGACCCAGCCAAGGCTGTGAAGAGGATACTGTCCAAGAAGGAGGAGCTGATTGCGCAAGCAAACAAACTTGACCCAGTGCTCGTGAAGTTTGGCGGCGGCGTCAAAGACCTCAAGGTCCGCATCCTCGACTCAATCGTCGGAAAGCTTTTGGTCGTCCACCTGCAGGTCGACGTCCGCGACGCAATGGGCGCAAACGCCGTCAACACCATGTGCGAGGCGCTCGCCCCAAAGCTTGAGGAGCTCTCAGGCGGGAAAGTGTGTTTGCGGATTATCTCAAACTACGCGACAGAACGGCTCGCCCGGGCAAGAGCGACCGTCTCAAAGGAGGCGCTCGGCGGGGAAGCCGTCGTCGACGCCGTCGTCGCAGCTTACGCGCTCGCCGACGCAGACGTCTACCGCGCCGCAACACACAACAAAGGCATCATGAACGGGATAACCGCCGTAGTCCTTGCGACCGGAAACGACACCCGCGCCGTCGAAGCTGGCGCACACTCCTACGCCGCACGCTCCGGCATCTACAAGCCGCTCTCAACTTACGCTAAAAACAAAAACGGAGACCTCGAATGCAATATAGAGCTTCCCATCGCGGTCGGCCTTGTCGGCGGGGCGACGAAGACGCACCCGACAGCCCAGTATGCAGTGAAGGTCTTAGGCGTCAAAACCGCGAGAGAGCTCTCCGAAGTCATGGCAGCAGTAGGTCTTGCACAGAACATGGCAGCTCTCCGAGCCCTAGCAACCGAAGGCATCCAGCGCGGCCACATGGAGTTGCACGCCCGAAACATCGCAGTCCTCGCCGGAGCGAAGGGTGATGACGTGGACAGAATCGCGAAAAAAATGATCGAGGAGAAGAAAATCAGGGTCGACAGGGCGAAAGAACTGCTGGGTGAGGGGATATGACATCCCACAAGATTGCGGTCATAGCCGGCGACGGCATCGGCCCGGAAGTTATCGCCGAAGGCATGAAAGTCTTGGATGCGGCGGCAGACGCATACAACTTCAAGGTGAAGTGGAAGAAGTACCCGCTCGGCGCAGACCACTACCTTACAACAGGAGAACTCGTCTCAGAGGAGACGCTCAAAGACTTAAGGAAAAACGACGTCATATACCTTGGGGCGCTCGGCGACCCCCGCTGCAAGCCAGGCATCCTGGAGAAAGGTGTGCTTCTAGCGCTACGCTTCCACTTCGACCAGTACGTGAACCTGCGGCCTGTGAAGCTTTTGGAGGGCGTCTGGTGCCCCCTAAAGGATAAGGGGCCGAAAGACATCGACTTTACGGTCGTGCGCGAGAACACCGAAGACTTCTACGTCGGCATCGGAAACCGAGTGAAGGAGGGCAAAAGCAGGCAGGAACTTGAGGTAATCCGGAGCCTTTATTCTGTGAAATTTGGGCTTGATATTGAGGTAGATAAGTCTGAGATAGCCTACCAGATTGGTGTTTTGTCGCGGAAGGGTTCGGAGAGAGTCATCCGCTACGCCTTCGAGCTCGCCAAACGCAAAGGCAAGAACAAAGTCACCGCCGTCGACAAGGCGAACGTGCTCTCAGACGTCTACAACTTCTGGCGGGAGATTGTTGAGAAAGTTGCGAAAGACTATCCGAAGATAAACTATGAGTTCAACTACGTCGACGCCATCACCATGTGGTTCGTGAAAAACCCGGAGTGGTTCCAAGTCGTGGTCACCCCCAACATGTTCGGCGACATCATCACCGACTTGGGCGCGATGATTCAGGGCGGACTGGGGCTTGCTCCCGGAGGCAACATAAACCCGGACGGCATCAGCATGTTTGAGCCAATCCACGGCAGCGCCCCAAAATACAAGGGGATGAACCGCGCAAACCCCATAGCAACCATCTGGGCGGGAGCGATGATGCTTGAGGAGGTGAGGGAGGAGAAAGCAAGCGCTGCTGTGTTGGAGGCCATGGGGGATGTTTTGAAGGAAGGTAAAGTCAAAACAAAAGATTTAGGTGGGGAAAACACCTGCAGTGAGATGGGAGATGCAATTGCAGAGAAAATAGCGCAAGAGAGAGGGAGATGAGCCCTGTAGAGAAGAAGCCCTCCGAAGCCGACGTACGAAGGGCTTTGAGGTCTTATGAGGAGACGGCGAAGCCCGAACCTGAGAAGGGTATGCTCGTAGACACAACCGACAGCGGAGGCGTTAAGCAACTGCAAACGAAACCCGCACCTAAAAACGAGCAGAGTTGAGGTTTTTTATCCCACCATACTTAGTTAGTTATTACTACTGGAGTCGACTTTCTCCACACTACGTAGAAGATGAATAACTCCAAAAGGATTGATTTCAAGTCTAAGCACACTCAACTTATTTTACTGGTTGTGTTGGTTATCTTCTCCGTCTACTTGAGGCTACAGATTCCTCAGTCTCTTGTAGAAGGTCAGGACGATGAAGTGTATCATTCCTTTGCATTGAGGATGGTTGCCGGAGAATCCTTTCCGGGAGGATACTACTGGCCTTCTGGCATGACATTGTTTCTCTACGGGCTTTATTCACTGTTCGGATTAAACATCAAAATTATGGTTCTTCGTCGATTTTTGGGGGATAATTTGACTAGGGAGTCATATTGT
>CAZJQY010000121.1:0-4437 GCA_964548095.1 uncultured archaeon | reverse complement strand
CCGGCAACGCTGCCACGCCCGTGTCTGACACCATCACCCTCGACGCGACCGCGCCAACGGGGCTTACTGTGAGCGTCAACGGCGGAGATTCCGCAACCAACTCCACATCGGTCACGCTCACGTTGTCCGCGTCCGGTGCGACTCAGTGCCGGTACTCTAACGACGGCAGCTCGTGGAGTGCTTGGGAAGTTTACGCGACCTCTAAGGCGTGGACGCTTGCCTCAGGCGACGGCACGAAAACAGTCTACTATCAGTGCAAGGACGACGCCGGCAACGCAGCAGCGCCCGTGTCTGACACGATTACGCTCGACACAGCGGCTCCGACAGGCTCGAGCATCAGCATTGAAGGCGGCGCAACCTATGCGACTTCGACATCGGTCACGCTCACGTTGTCTGCGATTGGCGCCACCCAGTGCCGTTACTCGAATGACGGCAGTTCATGGAGTGCTTGGGAAGCCTACGCGACCTCTAAGGCGTGGACGCTTTCCTCGGGCGACGGCGCAAAAATCGTGTACTACCAGTGCCAGGACGCAGCAGGCAACGCAGCAGCGCCCGTGTCTGACGCGATTACGCTCGACACGGCGGCTCCGACTGGTTTGAGTATCGTCATTGCGGGCGGGGCAACGTATTCAAACGTTACCCAAGTAACCTTAACTCTTTCAGCATCTGGTGCAAACCAGTGCCGGTTCAACAACGACGGCGGCGCATGGAGCGCGTGGGAGGCTTACGCGACCAGCAAGGTCTGGAACCTGTCGACCATCGACGGCAACAAAACAGTCTACTACCAATGCAGGGATGTTGCAGGAAACGAGGCCCCATCAGTCTACGATTCCATTATCCTCGCGACAGCGCCTCTGGATTCGCCCCAGCCATCTATCTATTATAACTCCGACGGTTCAGTCACCGTCAACTGGAGCGCAATAGTGACCGCCGAGTCATACAAAGTCTACGCAGTCGACTCCTGCGCGGGACTTTCTGGCGCATTCACCCTCATCGTGCCCAACACGACCGCTACCTCGTGGACTGACACTAACGCAGCACTTTACGGTGAGCGTTACTACAAGGTCTCAGCGGTTCGCGAGCCGAGCGAGTCAATATCCTCATATGCGGTCGGCAAGTTCGATGTGTCGCTTAGCGTCGGATGGAATCTGGTGGCGGTGCCGCTCGCACCCACTTACTCTGGGATAAAGCCGTTCAGCAGTTCAGTGTTTAAGTCGCTGCATAATCCGGCTGACTCAGATTTCGGTCCAAGCTTTACCGGAACCTATGATTTCGTCGTTGGTCCGGTGGGTGATGGTTCGACGGTGTTGGGTTCGTTCAACCCGTATGTTCCCTCATGGCTTGGGCAGAACCTGTTGCGGGTAACGGAGAAGGTCAGCTTCCAGGTTCTCATGAATCAGCCTGACGTTTTGACGGTTGTCGGCCGGGTGCCTGCGACGTCGAACGTCAGCATGGCGTCTGCTGACTGGTTCTGGATTGGGTATCCGTCGTGTAAGACGAGGAACATCCGGCCGTACCTCACCTCAGTGTTTGGTACTCTCCATGATGGTGTCGCAACTGATTTCGGCCCGTCCTTCGACGGCAACTACGACTTTGCAATCGGTCCAATCACCGGAGGTTTGGGGACATTCGACCCCTTCAAAAACACAATCTTGCCTCAGAACTTGCTGAGTCTGGCTCCAGGAAAGGGATACATCATGCACATGGACAGAAGCGATATGCTGATTTTGTCCTATGCGTGAGGGGGTGAATGGAGGCACCGAAAGGGTACCCCTCTTTTGGGAGGGTCATCGATTCATTTACGAGTATGTATACCATATTTTATTAAATTACGAATATTGTTCATTTTTAAAGAGGAAACTACCTATAATATAGGGTAAAGTGCTTTATTGATACACTAGAAATGAACCATAATAAACGACTGCTGTTGGCGTTCCTCACTCCACTCCTCATCATCGGTTTTGTGACGCACACATCCGCAATAAGCTACGTCCACAACTTCGACGGAAACGCCTACGACAGCGACGGAAACCCCCAAACAGGGGCAACAGTAATCGCCTGGATTAACGGGGAGAACCGGGGGAGCGCCGTAACGCAGAACTACGGCTCAGGGCTTGAGTCCTTCTACAACATCGACGTGCAAGGAACCGACTCAGACCTCGGGAAAACCGTGTCCTTCACCATAAACGGAATATTCGCGCTGGAGTCTAAGGCATTCCAGGCAAGCGGGAACGAAGACAACTACCACCTACACATGCCCACAACCACAACAACCTCAACGACAACCACCACAACGTCAACAACCATCTCAGGGGTAACAACAACCTCCTCAACCACAACAACCGTCCCAGCAACAACCTCCTCAACGACAACAACCTCGACGACCACGACAACAACGGTTCCGGGAGCCACAACAACAACGTCAACCACAACCTCAACAACGACCACGACGACAACAGTTCCAGCAACGACAACGACATCGTCAACCACAACCTCAACGACAACGACCATACCCGGGGCAACGACCACAAGCTCAACAACATCAACAACCACAATAGCGCAGTCCACCACAACCGTGAGCGGAGGCCCAAGGCCCCCGCTCTCCTACCTAAGCGTCCAAGCCTACGGCAAATGCCTTGAAGACTCCATCACCTTCGACGTCCGCAAAAGCGGATACAGGCCGCTCAGAGGAGCGACCGTCACCATCCACAGGAACGGAGTCCAAGTCGCATCCTTCACAACTGAGGGAGACGGCAACGGAACCTACAAGCCGACTGCCGCAGGCACCTACGTTTTCGAAGCAAAGAAAGACAACTACCAGACGGCATACGACGAAGTGGCGATTGCATCCTGCGTTCCCGTGCCTGACACATGCTCAGACGGCATCCAAAACCAGAACGAGGTCGGCGTCGACTGCGGCGGCGTCTGCCCCTCCTGCCCAAGCTGCTCAGACGGCGTCCAAAACCAAGGCGAAGCCGGTGTCGACTGCGGTGGCCCGTGCGGCTCGTGCGCGCCCACCTGTGCTGACGGCGTCCGAAACCAGGGCGAGACTGGCGTCGACTGCGGCGGCCCATGCGGCGAATGCCGCGCATCCTGTTTTGACGACATCAAAAACCAGAATGAAGTAGACATAGACTGCGGCGGAGTCTGCTCCTCATGCCCCACCTGCTATGACGGCAAAAAAAACGGCGCTGAATCCGGCGTGGACTGCGGCGGCTACTGCGGACCCTGCCCCCCCGGATCCTGCTTTGACGGCGCCAGAAACCAGAACGAAGAGGAAGTTGACTGCGGCGGCGTATGCCCAGTCTGTCCGAATTGCTCTGACGGAGTAAAAAACCAAGCTGAGCTAGACGTTGACTGCGGAGGACCCTGCAAGCCATGCCCGATGCCGTCACCCCCAGCAGGAAACGTCATAATCCTATATTGGACTGGATACGACTCCTCCAAGAAAGAGTTCTGCGGTGAAGTCAAAAATCTTGTCGTATTCACGCCATCGAGGAACATGACTCTCAACTCAGTCCTCATAGACGGGAACCCGAAAGCCAACGTAACGATAAGCGACATATCCGGAATACTCGCCGAGTCCACTGACTACACAAACCAAGGAAATATACTCGAGAAAACCGTCACCCTCAAGCAGGGGGAAACCTACATCATCTACATCGACAAACCCAAAGACGAGCAACACTGCGTCAGGCTTATGAAATACTCCAAAGTCGAGAAGGAGGAAGGCATCTGGGAAATCCGAGACAGCTGGTGCGACGGAACGCCGAACGGCTGCTACCTAGCCGTATCGCTCCTTGAAATCCTCCCAACCTGCTACGACAACACCAGAAACCAGAACGAGACTGGAGTAGACTGCGGCGGCCCCTGCCAACCCTGCCAAAACCCCATCATCGGACGCATCATCCAGACTGCAGGAAGAAGCTCAGGCTTCCCCTACCTCCTCATCGGCCTCCTCCTGCTCACCATCTACGCGGTCTACAAGAAGGGAGAGACGGTGGGAAGATCCCACGCAGAGAAAAATCTGAGCCCCTACGTGATAACACGGCCAGCGGAGGCTGCTTCTCAGCAAAAGCCTGCCGAACCAACCGGCGCAAGCATCAAACAAGAAGCCTACAAACCAGCAACCTCCCCACCTCCCGCTGAACTGCCAAAACAGAATACAAGCTCAGCTCCCGCCCCAAAACCGAAGGGAGCAGCAGGCAAACCGAAGACGCGGAAAAAATAATTCGCTCACAGGCGCACGGGAACGCCCTCTCCCTTCAGGTACTGCTTCACCGTCCGAATGCTGTACTCTCCATAGTGGAAGATTGATGCCGCAAGAGCCGCATCAGCGAACCCTTTTCTTTCTTTGAACCTTTCTCTTTCTTTGAATCCTTTTCTTTCTTTATAAAAGAAAGAAAAGCATTCATGGAAAAGAAAGAAACTAATCCC
>CAZJQY010000120.1:0-4443 GCA_964548095.1 uncultured archaeon | reverse complement strand
CGCGGAAGTCGAAGCCTTGCGCAAGCTTGCGAAGGGTGCGGCAAATGGGGCGACGATGTACGTCACACTCGAGCCGTGCTGCCACTTAGGCAGGACGCCGCCCTGCACGGACGCGATAATAAAAGCCGGCATTGCAAGAGTGGTGGCAGCCATGCGGGACCCAAACCCGCTGGTCGCGGGTAAAGGAGTCAGGGCTCTCAGGAAAGCCGGCATGAAAGTCGAAGTCGGATTACTGAAAAAAGAAGCTGAGAAACTGAATGAAGCATTCATCCACTACATGAAGACTGGGACGCCATTCACGATACTCAAGGCCGCCATGAGCTTGGACGGTAAAATCGCGACAGCATCAGGGGAAAGCAGGTGGCTAACGGGCGAGAAAGCAAGGGTGAGAGTTCACGAACTGCGCGCCCGCACGGACACCGTCCTCGTAGGCATTGGCACCGTCCTCAAAGACGACCCAAAACTCACCTGCCGCATTAAAGACGGCAGAAACCCCCTCCGCATCATCGTCGACTCACACCTAAAGATTCCGCTGAATGCGAGAGTCCTCTCAGACCGAAACGTCGTCGTCGCCACAACCAAAAAACACGGCAAACAAAAAAAGAGGCAGCTCGAAAAAAAAGGGGTGAACGTCTGGATCCTAAAAGACCAAGACGGGCGCGTAGACCTCAAAGACCTCACGCGAGTCCTCGGCGAAGTCGGCGTCACCTCACTCCTCATCGAAGGCGGCGGCGAAATAAACGCGGCAGCACTGAAAGCGAAAATCGTCAACAAAATCATGTTCTACATCGCCCCGAAAATCATCGGCGGACGCGACGCGAAAACACCAGTCGAAGGAGACGGAGTGCGAAAACTAGAGGAAGCCCTCCAGCTCACCGACATCTCGACCGAGACCGTCGGAGACGACATCCTAATAACAGCCTACGTCAAAAAATAAAAAAAGGCCTGCATGACAGCAGGCACCTTTTACCCCCCATACATCTTCTGCAAGCCCGCGACGTCAGGCTGCTCAAGCGTCCTCTTAGAGGTCTCCCCGTTGCTCGAGTAACCATACATCGTAACCGCAGAACACGAAGACGTGTACAAGTCGCTCAACCCCACGGAATGCCCAAGCTCGTGGGTTGCAATATTCTGGAGGTCCATGACGGATGAATTCACAGTCGCATCCCCCCAGACGTACTTCACGTTGAAGAGCATGTCGAACTCGACAATTTGCTTGCTCCTGCGGGAAAACCACACCGACGTCACCGCAATAACATTGTTGTCGGCATAATCACCGAAAACAATGGCGTTCACGTAATTTTGCACGCCGTAGTGGGCGCCGTAGTCCACCGCATACGCGTTGTTGAACAACTCCTTTGATGTCGCGACATCCCAAACTTCGGCAGACGTTGACACCGCAGAAATTACGAAAGCCTCAGACAGACCAGAGGGGTTCGTCGGATTAATCACGTAAGCAACCGGTAACGCACTCCACTTAACGCCCATAAGCTTATAACATGCATCAGGCCGAGCAGGCTTGCCGAAACCACCCGCCGCCTTCTTGTAATGGATGAAATCAACACGCTCCAAATCCTGCTTACCCTGAAGAGCACGAGCACCCTCAGAAGCAGAAACAAAAAAAGACAAAAAAACAACCAAAACCATGCCGGAAATCAACATATTTCTCATTTTGAAAACCAAACCTCCCGAAGATTTTAACCCTATTATCAACAACTATCAACTACTGTGAATATAAGTTTAAAACTCATGTAATTACCACAAACAAACAAAAAAAACACATATAGGCCTGTGGGGTAGCTTAGATAGCACCCTTTTCTTTCTTTCAAAAAGAAAGAAAAGTGCGCCCGGAAAAAGAAAGAAACAAAAAAAAACACAAATGGGCCTGTGGGGTAGCTTGGATATCCTACGGGGCTTCGGCGAGCCCTTTTCTTTCTTACGAAGAAAGAAAAGTGCTTCACCCCAAAAGAAAGAAAAAAAGGTGAAGAAACTCGAAGTCACCCCGGGACCTGGGTTCGAATCCCAGCAGGTCCGTAGGAACCCCTTTCTTTTCCCAGAAAAGAAAGGTGTTTCATCCCCAAAGAAAAGGGATTAACCTCTCTATGTTAAAGAGAAGGCTGGGAGAAACCCCGGGACCTGGGTTCGAATCCCAGCAGGTCCGTTTCAGCCTTAATAAGGCTGGCGAAGGGGTGGCGTGCGCTCCTTTCAGTCGCTTAGCCACCCTGACGAATTCTTGAATATATTGGAGTGAGCGAAGACCAGAAACAAAATGCACTTCTAAGTGCATTCGAAAGAAACGAAAACAAAAAAGACATGGACTTCGACGACCCCGAATTCCTTGACTTAATGAAGTTCTATAGAATGTGGAAGAAAATGAGAGACCATTAGCCTGTTAGTGGTATCTCCAATTTGTCTATAAAGATTTGTTAGTATCCAGCTTTTCTAGCTAATTCTAAATATAATGCAGTCACTTCAGGAATAGTGATATAACCCCCCATTACAGATTCATAGGTTTTACGCCCTTCAACTCTACCCCATACGATAATGATATCATCCTCTAATAAACGATGTCCTCTATAATTAACCCAGATTACATCGTCATAGTAACTATCGAGATACCTATCATGTTTCGTTGCAACACGCAGAATATACTCATCACCATTAACATAAACTTCACTTACTTGTAAAACTCTACCCCTGTAATAAACTATTTTTCCAGTATAGAGTTCGTTGTTTCTCATTAGCTCATCATAAGAAATCGTGAGGGTATTTCTTTTAATCTCTTCAACAGACATTGTAGGAGTTTCTGTTTGTGATTGTGAATTTGAATTAAGTTTGTCAGAAAGATATGTTATCCTACCAATCTGTTGCCAAATCACAAATATAATCTCTGCAAGAAGAAGCATACTCACAATCACAATCAATATAACGTGTTAGTTTAGTTTTGTGTGGTTGATTTGTTGTAGTATTTGGTGTGCGGCTTGTATTGGGTTGGACGTTTCCTGCAACTGTGTCTGAAGCAGAGTATTGAGTATGTCATGGGTTCGTGCTGACTCATCACTGCGTAAGCTGCTTGTTTTCCGGTGGCCTACTGGGACACGTAGTGCCTGCTCGCCGGGGTTGTTGTGCGGCGGCACCTCAGGATAGTGGATGCAGGTTAAGTATTCGGGAAGCCGCCGCCTTATCCTCTCCCCTATCCTCCGGGCGTCCTCGGTCTCATACTCTCTGTTGATTAACCGCTTAAGCCTCCTCTCAAATCGCTGATAGTGCCTGTTCCTCTCCTCTGGAGGAGGCGGCTTGCGCTTGTATCTCTTGTGGTATTCCTTGACGTCGTGGTAGATGCGCTGGAGGCTGCGGTACAGCCTCTTGTGTTCAGGGTGCGTCTTCTTTTTCTCTGTTAACTCCCGCGCCTTCCGAATCAAATGCACCCAGCAGGCCTGTTTCCTGCATTCCAGGGGGCTGTAGACTGCGTAGTCGTCGGACACTACCACACCTTTGTAGTCTTCCCCCAACACGCCCTCAGGCACCCAACTTCCCCTGCTGTCGATGGTATGATACAATATTGCGTCGTGTGTGCGAAACACCCACGTCCACTGGTTGACGCCGTCCACCCGGCAGCCGGTCTCGTCGACGTGACTGTAGGGGCTGCTGCGGACATCCAAGACCATGCCGTCATACACCGACTTAAGGTGACCGGCCAGTGAACTTAAACCCTGCGTTAACGCGCCTTTAGAGACAGGCAACCCCCAAACCTCCCTCATCCACCACACAATCTTGTCGAAGCTGACGTTCAGCTGGTGGTGCATCACATACGCCCAACTCCAGACTCCCATACCAAGCCGGAACCGGGGCAGCAGGTCGCAGGAGGCGTCGACGTTTTTCCTGCAGGTGGGACACCAGTACCGGTGTAGCCGGTACTCTGTGACGTGAACCAGTGAAGGCGGGGGCACATCCCACACGAAACGACTGCGGAATTCGAATGGCTCGGTGAGGGGTGTGTTACAGTGAGGGCACTCGCCGGCAACCACATTAAACACTTTGTCCACGTGTTCTGGCCTACGCCGTCCAGAGCCTGCATGACCTCTATTCCTGCCTGGCTTCTTTCTTTCCGAGGACGGTTTGATGGAGGGCTTATACCAGCCGCCGCACACAGCAGAGGATTCGAGCGAATCCAGGCGTTGCTTCAGGATACAGTTCTCTTCCTGAAGAGCCTTTACTTCGGAACGTAGAATACGGTTTTCTTCGCGGAGAACTTCGAGTTCAACTCGAAGTCTCTCACATTCCAGACAACGCCCACCACCCCCTTTCGGGGATGTCATATGTGTATATTAGACGGCAATCCCTAAGAATTCATCGGTTTTTACCACAGAAAACTAAACAGATACAATATAACAATTAACTTTAGCCCTAACCAAGAACCAGATTTTCCAGAAGAAGAACTTT
>CAZJQY010000119.1:0-4465 GCA_964548095.1 uncultured archaeon | reverse complement strand
TAAAAGCCTTAGAAAAATAAGCCTCTGAGCAAATGCACAGAATAATACGCTCGTAAACAGCGTCCCAGACGGGAGATTATTTATATGCTACTTCTCAATAAACCATAAAGTGGTGAGTAGATATAGGTGGTGTGGTTGATGAAAGGTTGGATTCTAGTTTTGGTAGTTGGGGTGGTGCTGGTGAACGGATGCATTAGTGAAAAACAAACAACGACAACAACAATCTTGAATAAAACATTGTATTGCGAAACAGATGATGATTGTATTGTTGTGAATGCTGATTGTTGTGGATGTGGAGCGTTGGGGTATAGAATTGCTATTGCTAAAGGATTCAAAGAGAACTGGAGTAAGCAATTAGGTGAGAAATGTTCTGGAACTGTTATGTGCCCTCCAATGATTTCACAACACATATCCTGCTTTTCTGAAGCATTATGCATAAACAATACTTGTACTTTGGTTCCTACTAAGGACGTGATAGCCTCTGAGATAAGCAAGTGCGACAACATCACTGATAGTTACTACAAACCAAGGTGTTATATTGCTCTTGCCAATAAGAGGGGTGTATCTATATGTGATGTCATACCAGAAGAATTTGAGGAATACAACTTTAGGAATGGGTGTCGTAAAAATGTTGCCATAAATGCGAAAAACTATAGGTTATGTGACACGATTGACAATAGTAGAGACAAGGCATTCTGTTACAATGAAGTCGCAAAAAAAACTGATAACCCCCCCATATGCGACCTTATTCCAGAAGATTATGGAGTGAAATACGAATGTTATGTCTACTTTAGTGGCATTGAATTTAGGGACTATGTAAATGAAACAGTCATGAAAAAGATTTTCTATTGTGAGAACGATTCTGATTGTGTGGCTGTTCAATCTGATTGCTGTTCTTGTTATTCTGGCGGGAAAAACATTGCTGTAGCTAAGAGTTTCGAGGAAACATGGGAACAAGCGTTAAGGGAAAAATGTAGAGACGCAGTTTGTCCTGCCGTTATGTCAGACCACCTCACCTGTCTTGCTTATCCTATCTGTTTCACGAATACGTGTATGTTAACACCGACTACGACAACTACCCTATAAGCTAAAATGTATAACCTAAGAGATGATAATATGAAAGCTATGTTGACTGGATAATATCCGCGGTGGATATCTTTCACTGCTTAAGTAATTGATTCGTGTAAGTATTTAGTCTTAATATGACTTTACCGCAACGCTACGACCCTAAGGGGGCTGAACCGCGGTGGCAGCGGTTTTGGGAGGAGGAGGGAGTCTACCGCTTCAACCCCGACTCTCAGGCTCCCGTCTACTCCATCGACACTCCTCCGCCGACGGTCTCCGGGAAGATGCACCTCGGTCACGCCTTCTCCTACAGCCAGCAGGACTTCATCGTCCGCTACAAGAGGATGCGGGGGTTCAACGTCTTCTACCCGTTCGGGACAGACGACAACGGCATCCCGACCGAGCGGCTTGTCGAGCGGGAGAAGAAGGTTCTCGCCCGAGACATGGGGCGGGCGGATTTCGTCAAGCTCTGCCTTGAGACGCTCAAAAACGAGCTTCGCCCGAAGTACATCGCCGACTGGAAGCGCATCGGCATGAGCTGTGACTGGAGCATCTTCTACACCACCATCGACGAGCACTGTCAGCGCATAAGCCAGCGAAGCTTCATCGAGCTCTACCTGATGGGGCGCGAGTTCAGGCGGGAGGCGCCGACCATGTGGTGTCCCGAATGCCAGACCGGCATCTCGCAGGTCGAGTGCCAGGACAAGGAGCTTGCCTCCACGTTCAACGACATCGTCTTCAAAATCGGGGGCAAGGACATCGTCATCGCGACGACGCGGCCCGAGCTTTTGCCGGCCTGCGTCGCCGTCTTCTACCACCCAGACGACAAACGCTACCAAACGTACGCGGGAAAGAAGGCGAAAGTCCCGCTCTTCGACTTCGAGGTTCCGGTGCTGCCTGATGCGCGCGCAGACCCCTCAAAGGGCACTGGAATTGTCATGTGCTGCACCTTCGGCGACCAGACTGACATGGAATGGCAGAAGGCGCACAGCCTCCCAATCAAGGAGGCAATCACACGCGACGGCAGGATGACGGCGCTCGCCGGCAAATACAAGGGTATCAAGGTGTCGCAGGCGCGCGCTCTCATCATCGAGGACTTAAAGGCCGCTGGACTGCTCATAAAACAGCAGGCCATCACCCACGCCGTCAACGTCCACGAGCGATGCGGCACGGAAGTCGAGTTCCTCCAAAGCAAGCAGTGGTTCATACGCTACCTGGACCTGAAAGACGAGATGCTCGCGTGGGGCGAGCAATTGCGCTGGTATCCCGAGCACATGCGCCACCGCTTCGAGCACTGGGTGAACGGGCTCGCGTGGGACTGGCTCATTTCCCGGCAGCGCTACTTTGGGGTGCCGTTCCCGGTCTGGTACTGCGCAAAATGTGATGAAATCATCCTCGCCCGTCCGGAAGACCTCCCAGTCGACCCCCTCAAAGACGCGCCTCCTGTCGCAGCCTGCCCGAAGTGCGGGAGCAAAAACTTCATCCCGGAAAAGGACGTCTTGGACACGTGGGCGACAAGCTCACTCACACCGCACCTCTGCACCGAACTCTTCAAAGACCACCCCATATACAGGAGACTGCATCCAATGAGCCTTCGCCCGCAGGCACACGACATCATCACATTCTGGCTCTTCAACACCGTCGTCAAAAGCAGGTTCCACGACCGCGCGAACCCCTGGAAAGACGTCGTCATCTCAGGCCACGCGCAAGACCCACAAGGACGCAAGATGAGCAAGAGCAAGGGCAACGTCATCGAACCGCAGGTGATGATAGCAAAGTACTCGGCCGACGCCCTCCGCTTCTGGGCGGCAAGCTCAAAGCTCGGCGAAGACCTCCCCTTCAAGGAGAAGGAGCTCGTGACCGGCGACAAATTCATGACGAAGCTCTGGAACGCCGCCAAGTTCGTGTTCATGCACCTCGAAGACTACGACCCGAAAGCCCCGCAGCCCGAGCTTCCCGTCATCGACCGCTGGCTCCTTCAGAAGCTCAAGGAAGTCGTCGACGAGGCCACGGAATCTTTCGAAGCCTACGAGTACTTCAGGACGAAGGCTGACACAGAAAAATTCTTCTGGCAAATCTTCTGCGACTACTACCTTGAGATGGTCAAGTACCGGCTCTACAACCCCGACAAAGTCGGCGCCGAGTCTCGGCGGGCCGCCCAGTACACGCTCTACCACTCCATGCTCGCCGTCGTAAAGCTCATGGCACCCGTCATGCCGCACATAACCGAGGAAATCTATCAGGGATACTACCGCGCCCATGAGGCAGGCAAGTCCGTCCACGTCGCCTCCTGGCCGGCATTCGGGGCGGAATACGCGGACGCTAACGCAGCCGCCGCAGGAGACTTAGCCGCCGAAGTCATACGCCAGATACGAAAGAGCAAATCAGACGCAAACATCCCGCTCAGTGCCGAAATCGAGAAGCTTACGGTGCTCCTGCCGCCCGACAAACGCGACGCATTCGCAAGCGTCCTCGCGGACGTCAAAGGCACCGGCAAAATCAAGGAAGTGTCAGTCGGCGAATCCTCAGGCGGCGGGATTCAAGTATCCCTCAAGTAGCGTGTCCGTGAAATTCTCCCTGCCCTGCACGTAGGCGACGAATACGGGAAGGTCGACTGCAAGCTCAACCGACACAAGGTCTTTCACTTCAGACACGGAGGACACGTTCACCCCATCAATTCTCATGCGCCGTGCACCCTCCCTCACCAACTCTTTACTCACCGGATCCTTCGGTTTTATGAGCATCTGCGCGTGCGAGGTGTTTCCCTCAATCCGCGCTGAAATGCCGACCGTCACGTTCGCGTCGAACACCGCCTCAGCATCCCCGGCAGGCAGGTCAGCCATCACAGGATAGAACTTCGACTCCGCCGTCTTCCCGCCGTTTATCGCGTCGGCAATCTGCACGAGCTCGCCTTCCTCTCCAATAAACAGCTTTCCCCCGTAGTTGAGGAAAGACCGGTTATCGATGGTCTGGATGGTGAGGCCGCCGACTTTTTTCTCAGGCACCATGGGCTTTCTCTCCGTCTTCCGCGTGTCAATCCCCTCAAGCTTCTCCTGAAGCTTCGGCAGGATGCCGAGTCCTACGCCGTCGACGACCATCACCGGAGGAGCGTTCGCGTACGGGATGATGAACCCGATTCCGTCCGTCATGTACTCCAAGAGGAGGAAACCGCCTTCTGGCTGTCCTTCCCCGATAATCCGTGCGATGTCGCCTGCCTTTTCCGTTTTAAGGTACCCGACGGCAGTGGACGAGGCCGGCGCAACATCCACGAGCGCGTCGAGGGTTCTCTCAGGTGTCCCGCCAAGGTCTAGGCATCCCGCCAGCAGCACGATTACGGCAAGTAAGAGGTAAACTGGAGCCCTCATATTTATTTATTGCGCCAGCTGCGGATATATAACTT
>CAZJQY010000118.1:0-4467 GCA_964548095.1 uncultured archaeon | reverse complement strand
CTGGTAGGAGACTGTTTTCGTGCCGTCGCCGGATGAGAGCGTCCATGTTTTGGAGGTCGCGTATGCTTCCCACGTTGACCAGGAGCCGGCTTCGTTCTTATACCTGCACTGGCTTGCGCCAGTCGCGGAGAGGGTGAGTGAGACAGAGGTTGAATTTGCTGCGGCTGCTTCGCCTGCGATGCTGACGCTTAAGCCTGTCGGAGGTTGCGTGTCCACGGTGATGGTGTCGGTTACCGGGGCTGCTGCGTTGCCGGCATCGTCCTGGCACTGATAGTAGACTGTTTTCGTGCCGTCGCCTGAGGAAAGCGTCCACGCCTTGGAAGTAGCGTAGGCTTCCCAAGAACTCCACGTGCTGCCATCATTGGAGTACCTGCACTGAGTCGCGCCTGTCGCAGACAACGTGAGCGTGGCAGATGTTGTGTTAGTGTATGCCGCACCGCCTGCTATGGTGACGTTTAAGGCTTGCGGTGCCAGAGTGTCAAGGAGTATTGAGTCTGATGTTGGGTCTGCGGTGGCTCCAACGGCATCCCGGCATTGGGCGTATACGGTCTTGTTTCCGTCTCCGCTGGATAGCGTCCAGCTGACGGACGACGCATAGGTTGTCCACGAGCCCCATGTTGTTCCGTCGTTGCTGAAGTGACATTGGGATGCGTTGACTGCTGAGAGCGTGAGGGTGACTGATGAGGAGTTTGTGTAAGTGGCACCGCCGTTTACGGTGACTGATGTGTTCATCGAGGAGGTCACGTTGATGTGCAGGTCGAAGTGGTCGTTGTTGCCGCTTGCCTGGAATGTCGCGGACTCGGCTGCTTGATGGCCGCTGACGGTGAAGGTTACGGTTGCAGTCCCTGATTCAGCGGTGTCTCCTTGTACGTCGATGTTATAGTAGCTTTCATAGCCGGCACCAAAGTTTTGGGTTGTGTAATTGCCTCGCGGGGTTCCGCCAATCCATGCGATGACGAGGGCGCCGACAATGTTGTTGCCTTGGCTGTCGTAGACGTTTCCGTCGAAGTTGTGCGCTGCCGAGAATGCTGAAACATGCACGGCAAGCAATAGGATGATGATTCCGGCAAATATTCTTTTCGTATCCATTTAATTTTGATGTATATTATGGACAACTATTAGTATAAAAATACGAATGTTGTTCAAAAAACAATAATTATTAGAGTATACAATACAAAGCATTTATTAATTGAACGCTGTACTCAGGGTCCCAGCCCGCCTCATTTGTAGGATGTAGCCTCTGCCGGGCCCGAGTGAATCAAGATTCTGAGGCAGCGCCGACGGCTTCAATGGGTCGATGGTCCCTAAAAAGGAATAGCCATTGAACGGACCAATAAGGAAGTCGTAGCTTCCATCAAAGGACGGTCCAAAGTCTGTTGCCGAACCATCATGCAGCGACCGCAACACCGACGAAGAAAACGGCTTAATACCCTTCACCGCGCACGACGGATACCCGACCCAAAACCAATCAGCCCCAGACAAAACAATCGAAGAGTTTGCTGGGACACGACCGACGACAGTCAACACATCATCCCGAACCATGCGAATCTGAAACGCAACCTTCTCAGAAACAGACCGAACATTCTGATCCAAAAACGACGGCACCTTCGGGTCAAACGAACCCAACACCGTCGAACCATCCGCAACAGGAGCGACCACAAAATCATAACTGCCGTTGAAAGACGAACCGAAATCAGAGTCAACCGGATTGTGCAGGGACGCGAAGACCGAGGACGCATAAGGCTTAATCGAAGGATTCGCAGGGATGAGCGGCACAGAAGCGAGATTCCAACCGGAAGTCAAACTCACGTCAAACTTCCCGACAGCATACGAGGACACATTCTCAGAACCGCCGCGAACCACACCTACCTTGTAGTATCGCTCAGAGTATGCCGAAGCGTTAACGTCAGTCCACGACGCAATGGTTAATCCGGATGTCATGAGTGGGTATGTTCCTCCCGCACCCGCGCAGGAGTTCACCGCATAGATTTTGTATGAGTCGGCGTTGGGTACTGCCGTCCAAGTGAGTGTAACAGAACCATTGCGGTTCCAGGATATTGTTGGCTGCGGCGCAGGCAGGCTGCACACTCCGCCCTCGTCAACGCTTCCGTCGCAGTCGTTATCTTTGCTGTCGCAGATTTCAGTTGACGGCCCAACATAGCCTCCGCCGCATGCACTCCATGAACTCCAAGCGCCGGCGGAACAAGTCCTGGACTGCGTGCCGGGACGGCACTCACCCGTATTATTGCCGCAAGAACGAGACTCGGAAACGCCGTCATCAACCGAACCGTCACAGTCATTATCCTTGTTATCACAGACTTCAGCCACCGGACCAACCTCGCCAACACAAGAACCCCACGAACCCCAAGAACCGGCACTACACGAGCGAGACTGAGAGCCGGCCACACACTCACCCGTATCAGTGCCGCAAGACTGAGACTGAGTCAGAGCCTCATCAGTCGAACCATCACAGTCGTCATCAACGTTGTTGCAGGTTTCAGCTACAGCGCCCGCAGTCGGATTACAGGTGTTGCCGCCCCACACTCCGGCAGAACACGTCTCAACGCCGGTATTGCCCGCACACCGGCCGACGCCGCATGAGGTCGAGCGAGTCAAACTCTCATCAGTCGAACCGTCACAGTCATTATCCTTATTATCGCAAACTTCGGCAACCGAGCCAACATACGAACCACCACAAGAACCCCACGAACCCCAAACACCAGCCGAACACGCCCTACTCTGAGTACCAACCACACACTCACCAGTATTAGTGCCGCACGCCTGAGACTGAGTCAAACCCTCATCAGTCGAACCATCACAATCATTATCCTTATTATCACATATCTCAGCCACCGGCCCAACATACGAACCCCCGCAAGAACCCCACGAACCCCAAGAACCGGCACTACAAGAACGAGACTGCGAGCCAGCCACACACTCACCAGTATCAGTACCGCAAGACTGAGACTGCGTTAGAGCCTCATCAGTGGAACCATCACAATCATCGTCTACGTTGTTGCAGGATTCCACCGCGCCGGGCTTGACGTTAGCGTTGCCGTCATTGCAATCCTGACTATTCGAGACATACCCTGACGGAACACTACAAGCCTGCGTCGTCACGGAAGGACTACCATAACTGTCGCCGTCAGCGTCACGGTAGTACGTGTTTTTAACACCCTCATCAGTGGAGCCATCGCAATCGTCGTCGACGCCGTTACAGACTTCGGTTGCGCCGGGCTTGATACTCGCGTTCCCGTCGTTGCAGTCGTTGGGCGGACCGTAGCCGTCGCCGTCTCCGTCGGTTATCTCCCCGTAGACAAACCACAGGGTGCTGTCATTTACCCCCACATCAAAAGTCACAGTTGTATTAGTTAATGTGGTGTTAGGTAGGTCGGTTCTCACGCCGTTGAGTTGGTAGTAGCCGAGCTTGTAGGTTTTTCCGCCGTACCTGAAGTGTTCGAGCCCTGTTGCCCTGATTTGGGATTCTTCGGTGTAGAGGCCGATTTCACTGTAGTAGGAGAGGCCGTTGTAGGTGTAGTAGTATGTGTTCCTGCCGTAGGGTCCTGCGCCGGTGTTCGGCTCAAGCGACACCGTCTGCGGGACCGTGAAGCCTTCCGCTGATGTTGTGTTATCTTTCTTGTAGGGGATGGTTCGGACTGCAGTATATGCTGTGTTTCTGAGTGCGAATATTTTGTCTTCGTTGGCTGCTATGAAGAAGCCGTCGGTTACCGCCGGCGCGTACCCGTAGCCGGCTGTTGTGCTTAAATTGAATCCAGAAAGCGGGTAGGGACCGCACTGAGGGTAGTATGTTCCGCTCTGGTAGAATTGGTAGCAGACTAAGCCGTTTCCGGCTGCAAGGTCGTCTTTATCGTTTCCGGTGCCAAATACGATACCCAGTTCGGAGTAGGGTTGTCCGCTATCCCATCTTAAGCCGAAAATCTGCCCGTTGAGGTTGAAGTATATGTAGGGTGCGACAACAAACGGGGCGTTTCCGTTGGTTATGTGGTATGGCGCAACCGGGACTGCTTTCTTCCAGATGATGCTTCCGTCAATGGAGTTTATGGCGTATGCGTAGGGTGTGTTGTAGGTGCCGCATGAGCCGGCGACGTATACTATACCCCCGTAGACCATGGGAGCGGTGTTGACTGCCCCCACATGAGTCTTCCACTTGAGGGTTCCATTGTTTTTGTATAGCGAGTACAGGAAGCCGTCTTCTGTGGTGAAGTATACGCCGTGGCTGCCGGCGGGGTTGCCGCCGCTACAGTAGCATGCGGCGGTGATGTCGGTAGCATCGTTATCGCGCTTCTGTCCGGGGCGCCAACAGTAGGCGCCGTCCCAGGTGGCGTCTGAGGAGGTTATCCGGCAGACGCCGCATTGGGCGGCGGGGTGGTTGTCGCCGCACCAGCAGCCCGCGAGTAGGGCACTGTATCCGACGGCATCGGCGGCCTCGCCGATGACGTTTTCACC
>CAZJQY010000117.1:0-4492 GCA_964548095.1 uncultured archaeon | reverse complement strand
AAGGTGATCACAATGTGACACCCACACTATATAAACCGTCAAAGCTTAGTAAAGAAGACAGATTGCGATGTTTCGAAAAGAATCCTGAGAAGAAAGCTCCAACACCCGGATAACGGGTGACGTCAGACACGCCCTTCTCCTACGCGGGCAGGCTCTATGTGGACGACCACGTCTTTTATGTTTGCGAACTTCTCCTTGAGTTTACGCTCCACAAGGTGACTCAGCTCGTGCGCGTCCTTAAGCGGCGTCTTCGGGTCGACCATGATGTGCAAGTCGACGAACGCCTCGTTTTCGATGCCCCGGGCCCGCACCTTATGGCAGCCGACGACTCCGGGAATCGAGACGGCGAACGCCGCTATGGCTGCCTGCTCGATCGGCGAAGTGTCGCAGAGTATCCTGGAGCTTCCTTTCACGATACTGTAGGCCGTCTTGATGATCAAAATGACTATCAGGAATGCGATAATAGGGTCGACGATGAGGTAGCCCGCCTTGACGGCCACAAACCCAGCGAGAACGGAGAGGGACGCGTAGACGTCGCTTTTCGTGTGCTTAGAATCGGCGACGAGAATCGAGGAATGCAGGTGGACGCCCCGCTCATGCTCGAAGCGGGAGACAAAAAAGTTGATGACCATCGTCGAAACCATGACCAAAAAGGTGACGACAGTTATATTCGGGGCTGTTGATTTCACAATCCTCGCAAACACGCCCCTGAGGATCTCAGCCCCCGTAACCAAAAGGAGGAGCGCTATGATGAGGGTCGCAAACGTCTCATACTTTCTGTGGCCGTATGGGTGGTCTCTGTCAGGCGGCTTGCACGCGCGGTCGATGGCCACCAAGCCGATTATGTTAGAAGTCGAGTCGAAGAGGGAATGTACGGCATCCGCAATCATCGACAGAGAATTCGCGAGAATACCGAAGACCGCCTTCGCAACCGTCACCACCAAGTTCAAAACCAACACCAAAACGAGCGTCGTCCTTACCTCAGCATAATCCTCTTCCATCCTCACCGGATAACAAATTTTCGGGTAAGATTAAATACGAGAAAAAACCCGACAAACAACCAACACAACAAAGACACCCACATGCTGTAACGCTCAAGCTCGCTCTCCTCAAACACAAGCGAAACCTCGTAGGGGGTGTCCTTGGGGGGGACGACGACCTGCGAGAACATGCCGTCTTGCTTGAGGGGAATCTCTCTTCCGTCTGCGTACGCATGCCAGTTCGGATAATACGAAGACGAGACCGTGACCTGCGACGTCTCATTCGCCCGAACCCACAAAACGATTTCCTTGACACCAAACTCGGTCACATTCGCGGAAACATCCCCAAACGTCCGAACAACAAAACTCTTTCGCGCGTTCTTATACCGATAAATCGAAAACCAGTCAATCTTTTTTACCAACTCAAAGTCAGCTGAGTCGTCGAGAAATTTTTTGGATTCATTCGACCACACAATAAGATGCTGTATGTTGAAGTCATCAAGATTTTGGACGACCTTCTCGCGAGCCGTGTTGTTGAGGGACAAGCCAAAAAAGACACCCTCTCCCGTCCGGGTTCTGTTCCCAGTCCAGAAGGGGTTATAGAATGGTTCTGCCCCGCCGATGAATCTCGCCTTCTCCGCATACACGGGAGCGAGTGCCAGGCGGAATCCACGCCCCCAGGGGGCCTTCATCAATAGGGAGTCCGTGTCCTCGAGGAGGATTCGGTTCGCATCGTTTTCTTTAATCCAAGCAAATACCGCCTCGACGTTAGTGGGGAGACCAATCGACAGGATAGTGTGCGCCTCTGGGTTAATGGACAAACTAAACAGGAGTGTGCCCATAAGGGGGCTTATGAGGGCCACCAAGAGGGCAATGACTGCAAAACGTCGGTACGGGCCATTTTTGAGGGCGGCCGATATGCCCATCCCCGCCGCCATAATCAGGTAGATTCCCAGATACGGCATCAGATGAAGCAGCTGCAGCTCCTGCAGCCCGGGAATCAGTGCGCCATAATATGCAGTGATGTACAAGAGGGCAGTGTATAATAGTATAAACCGCTCCGGAAAACTGCCGCTTGCATACGCTCGTCTATATCCAAGGTATATGAACGGCCACAGTAGGGCAGGTATGCCGAGGATGAGGAACACGTGGAAATTGATGAAACCCAGCATTGTTTTCACCTTCAGATGAGGGTCGGTTACCTCCAAACTCCCGTAACCATTGAGGAAGTATTGGATGCTGGGGATAACCCAGAATGCTGAAAGCAGAAGCGGGATGACGAACATGCACAGGACGACAGTGCGGTTGACTTCTTTCTTCAAAAGGAGGTAGAGGATTATTCCGAGGACGACGGCAAGGGCAATTATGGAGTGGGTGATTATAATCGCTCCCAGAAGAGTTGACGCCACAAACAAATGCATGCGTTCTTTGGTTTGGAAGTACTTGTGGAGGAAGGCGAATACGAGGGGTGAGATTCCGGCGGCAAGGATGCACGACGTCAGCCCCCAGTACAGCATCTCAACGTGTCTGAATGTGGGGACGATACTCAGCAAACCGATGATGGTGCAGGTTGTTTCACCTAACCTGAGTTGCTTTGCAAGAAAGTATGTTGAGAGGGGGGCGGCAAGAAGCGCAAGGGTGAAGAATATTCTGTATGCAAACGAGAGGGGTATCGTACCTGATGATATGAGATAGAGCAATGACGTGAACAACGCGTTTCCGGGATGGTAATGGTACATGATGGGGAAGCCCGCGTAGAAGTAGGGACTCCACCCGATAGCGCTCTGGAAGTGCGGCAGAAGGTATTTTGCCATAAACCACGCTTGGTAGTAATGGTAGGCGTGGTCGTTATTGGTTATGATTCCTGCGGAGAATATACCGAAACGCCACAGGAGGAAGGAAATGATAAGCGTCAGGCAAATTATGAAGATGCGAAATCCTTTTTTTTCCAGCATCTCTGGTAGTCGGTCTACTTTTCTTGCGGCTATGTTCTTCAGGTAGATGACAAATGAGGGAGGTTGTGGGGGATACTTTTGGAAGTGGTAGAACGCGGACAAACCCCAAAGTGCTGGTAGGAATGTGGATATGATGTAGTAGAGTGAGGGGAAATTGTGGCTAGGGGTTGGTGAAGCATATAAAAAAACTAAGAAGAGGACCAACACAATCAAGAAAAGGGTTACGAGTACGAAAACCAGAAATCTGAGGACTACGTCAAAGTATTCCACACCGGGATTATTCATAGTCGAGGGATCATTGAGTACATGCCGTTTTCTAATGTGATTTCTCCGCCAAGCAGAAAAGTTGTGAACCAACTGGAACGCGCAACCTATTCTCGAAACGCAGAAAATACCATTTTAGAACACTGTTGAGAGACGAATGGGCTATTTTCTTGTGTGATACCTCAAAGCCGCATGCCTTTGATAGTAGTAATGGCGCCAGCGAAAGCATATTCCAAAACCTCATGCCCTTAATAGTAAACCCTGTTTCTTCAAGCATCTTTTTCAGCTGCCGCCGGGAATACCGTCGATAATGGTATTTGTCCGTCTTATTCCAGAGCAGATTGTGGTAGGGGACTGAGATGATTACCCGCCCACCACGGGCGAGAAGCGCATAAACACTCTCCAACGCCTTCTTATCATCTTGTATATGCTCTAACACGTCCAAGAGGATTATCGTCTTGAATTTCGGAAATTTCCGTTCATCAACCGCTGTTATGTCGACACATGTTGTCTGGGAGTTGATTTTTGATACCAAATCGCATGCCTTTTTACTTGAGTCTATTGAGTAAGTGTCAAAACCGTTATGCAACAATGATTTGGTTGTTCCCCCAACACCACAGCCAACGTCTAACACCGGCCCCCCCGCCACCCATTTTAGAACCAGCTCATCTCGTGAAATACGCCAAAAACTTTCGTCGAGATTCACAAGATGGAGGAATAAGTCGTCCATACCCTCCCTTATATGGAATTTTAACCAAAAAAGGCAGCTATCTCTTCAGGGCAATGCTTCCGTCTGGTTTCACTTCAACCCTTAAAGCGTCCGGACTGCTAACAGAGAACGCTCTCAGCGTGTCTCCGACACCGTTATACCACTCACTGAAGCTATGTCCTCGCATAGTAGTGTTTCTTACGTTGGGGTCTAAACCTAATGCATTATTGAAACAACCCATCGCAAACTCCCTGCTTTGTTGCACACGACTAGTGCGAGCCGGTGGTTGACCGTAATAACTTTGATCGACGGAACCGTAGAGTTCACCGAGCGTAAGCCAGAACTGGGGGTCACGCTCAAGAGCAGCCCGATTAGTCTTCAAGCCTTGGAGTAGCTTGCTTATGGCACGTTGAACGTTGCTGTGGAAGCCCGCGTCAACTCCCGGACCCAGCATGCTGTCGACTTCAGTAAGCAATCTATCCCGGAATGTTGGTGGTGGTAGAGGGCTTGGCGGAGCAGCTCCAGCGCCAGGAGCGGGAGGTGCTGCGGGTGCACCAGCGGAGGGGGGCGCTGCGGGTGTGGGA
>CAZJQY010000116.1:0-4509 GCA_964548095.1 uncultured archaeon | reverse complement strand
ACCCGGTTGTCTCCTAATCGCCCAACTCCTGTCCCCCAGAAAACTCACTGGTTTCTCAGGATTAATGAACCGTTCAAGGTGCTGTGCCGCCTTCACGACAGCCCCCGGCTCCGAGTTGTTTAATGCGTCGAGGTTGAAGACGACGAGGCCGTCTGCGGTTTCTGCGCTTTCTGGCATGAAATTCGGCGAACCCACGAGCATTCCGACCACGAGGGCTTTTCCGGTCTTCCAGTCGAGGTGGTCGAGGAACCCGTGGTCCTCACCAATAGATGCGATGACGTCCCGTTTGGGGTTGTAGGCGAATACGAGCCTCTGGGGGAGTACAGCCTCCCCGCCGCCCCCGTGAGCAGAATCGCGCTTTAATGCCACTATTGCAAGAGCAAACTCTGGGTCTGCAGCACTGCCTGCGGCAGGCCTCTTGTTCTGTTGTGTGCGCGTTCTCATGTCCTCTACGGTTAATATACCCCATACTAAGCGTAAAAATCCATGACAGTGTGTCCATCAGCAGCTACCCCTTCAACCTGAGCCTTTTTCTTTTCCCGAAAAGAAAAAGCCTCGGGAAAAAGAAAAGGGTGCCCGATATCTTTCTTTCTTTTCCGTGAACGCTTTTCTTTGAACCCCTTTTTCTTTCCCGAAAGAAAAAGTGGTTTCACGCGAGGCACTTTAAGTGCCTGCGTGCCGAAACACAAAAGTGTTTCGAGCATCCCCAAAAAGAAAGGGATTTACATTTTCTTTCTCTTTCGTGAACGTTTCTCTTTCTTTTTTAAAGAAAGAGAAAGGTTCAAAGAAAAGGGTTCTTGTCCATCAGCAGCTACCCTTGTCTTCATTAATCAGACTGGGTCGGTATCATCACTTGGACGATTAGAACTGCGTTTACGCGAATAAAACGCTATATTGTAATCGTTTTTCGGATTCGCTCGTTTGACAAGCCGTTTATCTTGCCTGACGTGACGCTCCAGATGTTCTGGACCTCAGTCTCCTTGAGTTTTAGGTAGGCGAGAATGCGGGCGACGCCCTCGACGCCAGAGAGGAAGACGTTTCCGTTCAGACGCTTAATGAGCCGTTTAACTTCCATCTCAAGGCCGAATACGTCGTTGTTTCTCAGAAGCGTCCTCATGGACTCCTTGTCATCGCCGAGCTTTAAGGCGTCGAGGGCTTCTATGATGTCTTGGACGTTTTCAGCCCGGTTGAGCATCCTATGAAAACGCGAGTTCAGGGGGATGGTATAGCCCGTCGGAGAAAGCGTGAGGTTCATGCATCTTGCGTACACTAGGAGGTTGGCGTACTCTGCTTCCTTCAGGATAAGGCTCAATGCCGCCTCCTTTTCATCGCCACGCACTTGGCTTGCCTCCGCAAGGAGCTTCGAGTAATACAGCCGCTCGAGGGCGGCATTATACGAGACGGCGCTGAATGCACCCTGGAGGCGTTCATAGACCTCCTCCAAGGGCTGGTAGTAGCGGGTGCCCTTTAGGACGTGTATGAGGTCTGGGATATTCCCCGCTTCAAGAAGGTGCACGTGAATCCTGAAAAGAGGTTCAGTCAGGAGGAAAGTGTAGTTTTTGAGTCTCGGCGAGCCTCTGCCCTCCTCCTTGGAGTAGATGACGTCTTTGAGGAGGATTATCTCATTCCGCGTTATCCTCTCGCGGATAAGCGGCTGAAACTGGGGGGGAGTGACAGATAACACGAAGGCTTCCCGCGAAGCCAGATGCCGGTAAAGTCCAATCTCGATTTCATTGATGTCCCCGCCAACCGCGTCTTGTATCAGATGCGCGTACTCCGTGCCCGCAAGATTCGCCGCGAGGTCGGCGAGGGAGCGGGCGTGCGCAAGCTCGAGCAAAACGTCGGATTCGAGAAGCCGCCCCTTAAGCCCTTGGACTCTGGCGGACGCATACGATACGTCGAGGTCTGTCAATCCCACGCCAGCTCACCTTAAACGCAGCTTCATCATGACTGCGTCGACCGCTGCTGCGAGACGGCTGCCGGACTCCCCAGCAAGCTTTTCCGCCTCCTCGCGAGCTCGTGCGATGATGGCCTCCGCCTCTTTTTGCGCGGAAGCGACCTCCCTCCTCCTCAACCGAGCGACATCTGCGTTCGCCTTCTCGGCAGCCTTCAAAACGACGGCGTCTTTTTCCCCAAGCTTCCCCTCTACTTCGCCTTCAATGCGTTTCTGTTCCGCATTTAAGGCTTGTTCAGCCACTTCCTCGAGCCCGCGTATGGCATCCAGCTCTTTCATTGATTGTAATTTGGAATGACACATTTAATAGCGCACTATCTTCAGTAATACCCCCTCTCAAGGCACGGGTAACCTAAGTCTCTTGGAACTACTGTGACATTACAGAACGGCTGGCCGTAGAGGGGTTTTGCGCATTCCACATACTTGTAATTCCTCGCACTGACGCTGAACGCAGTCCAGCAGTACGGCTTCCCAACAGGGCCCGACCGCTCGCAGTCGTCTTTGGTCAGGCACTTGCAGGGCGCACACGGGCCGCCGCAATCCACCCCGGCTTCGCCTTCATCCCGGATTTTGTCGCTGCAGGATGGTTTGAAACGTATACTAACGGAATCGTTTATGGTCTGCGGTGGAACCTCCGACGAAAGCGTGAAATTGCAGACGACAGACGCAATCTCCTCTTTAGGCACTCTGCCGTCAACTGTCTCATCATAAAAGAAGCGGTCCTTGAGGACGACATAAAAGTAGGCTCGCGCCTTCGCCCCGCGCGAGGCATTGCGTATGCGCGTGCCGCGGCGAAGCTCCTTCGAGTACGCTGGGTCGACGACACACGCTCCCTCAACGCACTCAAGGAAACCGTTGAAGCCTCCTTCCGTCTCCTGCTCGTCGAAACGCCCCATCCTCCTGCTCTCGGTGATGTAAGGCAGGAAGAATCCTGTCGACCCATTCACATACACCATGCCACAGCGGACCCTATACGTGATATCCTCCGAATCCGTCAGAAACGTGACGTCCATCGAGTAAGGGTACACCCAGTTCGCTCCCTCGATAGCCTTAAAGGGAGGGAGCGCAGTAAGCGGCTCATCCCGCATAGGACAGTCCCCAAAGCACGCAAGCTCCTCGCCGGTGCTGCAGATGTGGTCGCCGCAGCAGGGGAGCATGGGAGTGTGGAAGCATTGAAAGCCGGTTGCCTGGGAACAGAAGTCTTCTGTGCACGGGTTTCCGTCGTCACAGGTCACAGGGCAGGCTGTCTTGCATTCGTTGCTAATCACTCCCTCATGAATGCATGAATAGTTCGTTGTGATGCCGCAGAAGTCCCGGGTACAAGGGTTCTTATCGTCGCACGACGCGGGGCAGCCTCCCCCGCAATCCTTCAAACAATCCGCTTCCGATTCGCCAACCTCACAGTATCCGTTTCCGCAGCAGTTTGACATGATATTGCTAGTGCATGAAGCATTCCTGCAGTAGAATCCCCCGCATCCTTCCCCCACGCCACTACAACCCTGCTGCGGGCCAGAAAGCGTTCGGTGTACGCAACTGTATTCCGTCTCCTTGCTACAATAGTCCTCTGTGCACGGGTTCCCGTCATCGCAAGACGAGCACGACGGGGCGTAATAAAGAAAGCCTGCCACCGCTAGCAACACCGCGGCAATGGCGACAACCGATGTAAACCTCAATTTCATATTCTGCTTGCGATAGCGAGGATGTCAGATAATATTGAGCTTGACGTCTCGCGCGCACCCGCACCCCGCCCGATAAGGGTGATGTCCCCTGCGATGTCGGTGTTGAGCATGAGCGCGTTCAAGCTCCCAGACACGTTCAGCGGGTGGGATATGGGAACAAGCCGAGGAGACACATCCTGGCGCACCACATCGCCTACAAGTTTGACCACATAACCGTGCTTCTTTGCAAGCTCGACCGACTCGGGTGTTATCTCCCGTATCCCAGTCACCTTCATGTCCTTGTAGGACACGTCCTTGCCGAGTAGCGCGTTGGCGAGAATCACGACCTTTGCGGCGGAATCCACACCCTCGATGTCGTATTTCGGGTCCGGTTCCGCATAGCCTAAGTCCTGCGCCTCCTTGAGCGCCGACTCCAATGACACGCCATCCTCAGCCATCTTCGAGAGGATGTAGTTTGTGGTGCCGTTGAGTATCCCGTAGGCATGAGAAACTTCGTTCGCCTGCAGGCAATACTCCATAAGGTTCATGATGGGAATCGCACCGCCGACTGTCGCCTCAAACCGCACGCGACGCTCCTTTTTCGCGGCCTCCTCCATAATCCGCCTGTAGGCTACCGCAAGCGGGGCCTTATTGGAGGTAACCACATGCTTTCCCGCAGCAAGGCTCCCGAGGATGTGCGACAGCCCCGGCTCCCCAGACTGGATGTTTCCGGGAGTAAGCTCGACCACCACATCCGCCTCCGTCTCCCTTATCACGTCCTTTGTTTTCGCGTCCTTCCACCCCTCAATTTTGGGCAGGGGCGTTGAAAGCGCCTTCTCAAGGTCCACTCCCCCGGGAGGGACAAGGCACCCGCTCACCTCGCATACCGCTGACACG
>CAZJQY010000115.1:2537-4518 GCA_964548095.1 uncultured archaeon | reverse complement strand
TCCTCAAGGGAGGCGTTCACGCGGTCGAGGGGGCTGGAAGATACAACCGCCTTCCTGATTCCCGCATCATCAAGGCTGGCAAGCAAACTGAGGACACCCGGAAGCGGGGCAAGCCTCCCGCGAATGAGTTTGGCGAAAACCTTGTTCTTTTCCCTCACGAGCTCTTCTGCATCTAGGTCGAGCTCCCGCCGCTTGATGTGTCTGCGGTAGTTGTCTATGGTGCGTTTCCCGAAGACTTCACTGCGCTCTTCATCCGAGAGGAAAATACCAACGGAAGCAAGCACCCTATCTGAGGCTTCAGTGCTGATTGGCTCGGAGTCGACGAGCACGCCGTCCAAGTCAAAGAGGACCGCCTTAACTTTCATGCAACCACGTCCGGATAATCTTTTCGACACCGCGTATCGAATCCACTGATGCGTCAGGCTTCATTAAGCGTTTGTCGGGATTAACGTCGAAGATGCCACATCGCTGCTTCTGTCTCACGTGGATGGTCTTCATCCCCAATGCATGGGCTCCGATCAAGTCCTCGAATATTTCATCAGACACGAAAACGCATTCCTCTGGCTGAACGTTTAACGCGCCCGTCACCTTCACGTAAATTTTTGGGTCCGGCTTGCGGACGCCGACCTCGTTCGAGAAGCCATAGGAGTCAAAGACGTCCAAACCTACAGATCTGACTAACGTCATAGTCCCCTCCATGCAGTTCGTCACCAACCCCAGCTTCAAACCCAAGGCATGCAGCGTACTCAATAACGAGCCTACTCCCGGATAGACTCGCATGTTCTCCCTCATCGACTCCTCGACCTTCCCCGTCACGAGCCCCGCCGCTTCTTTTGGAACACCGAGCTCGACGACAATCCGCTCGTAAGCTCTCGCAGGAGAAAGCTTCCCCGTCGTCAAGGCGACGTGATACTTTTTCCTTAAGCTACGATAGTGGGCAGCAGTCACCTCAGGATTAAACGAGCGAAGATGCGCGACAATCTCCCCCTCAAAGCGCTCCATCTCTCCGAGGTCAGAATACACGAGCGTATTCCACAAGTCGAACAGCACGGCCTTAATCATCCTACGCGACAACTTAAACGATAGTGGTCTAAACTCATTTGGTCTAACCCATTATATACTCTAGCCCCTGGAGAGTTTCAGCGGCTAGCAGAAGAGTTGTTTGGCTTTAACGACGTTTTCGCCCGAGCACGCTGGCCCGTGCCCCGGATACACGCGCTCTATCCTCCCTGATTCAACCAATCCTGCAAGGCGCGTTAGCGAAGCGGAAAGCGCGATGGCGTCTCCTCCCGGAAAGTCCGTTCTCCCAACGCCGTCGGCGAAGACGGTGTCTCCCGAGAAAAGGCTTTTCGTCGACTCCTCAAGCAGGCAGATGCTCCCCCTCGTGTGCCCCGGCGTGTGGATGACTCTCAGCCTTAAGCCGCCCAAATCTATTCTGGCGTCTTCCGAAACCTTCACGTCTACTCTGGTTTCCTCGAAAAAAGAGCCGAACAAATCCGAGAGGATAAGAGATGCGTCACCCTCCTCGATGGGTTTTGCGTCTGCCTCGTGCACAATCAACTTAGCTCCGGTCTCCGCGCAGACGGCTTTATCCGCTCCTGCATGGTCGAAATGGCAGTGCGTGTTGATAATGCAATCAAGTGCAAGCCTGCGCTCAGCTAGGAACGAAATAACCCGTGCCGGGCTGATGCCGGGGTCAACAACCGCGGTCTTGCTCCCTGCGATAACATATGCGTTCGACTCGTAGGATAATGCGGGCAGAACATGAATCATCGCATTTATATAGGAATAGTGCACTATATTATTCCACAGCCCTGATTCCGGGTTAGTCGGGCCGCAGGCCCTCGACGAGCAATCCTTAATAACGATGCCGAGGTGGCAGAGCCAGGATTAACGCGCGGGCCTTGAGATTCACGCTCAAAAACAAGAAAGCCCGTGGTCGCTTGCGACCACTTGGGTTCAAATCCCAACCTCGGCGAGA
>CAZJQY010000115.1:0-2437 GCA_964548095.1 uncultured archaeon | reverse complement strand
AAAATGCCAGAAGCCCCGAAAAAGGAAGAGAAGAAGGAGCCGAGAAAAGAAGAGCGGAAGGAAGTTCACAAGCCCAAAGAAGACGACATCAAGCACCGCGTAAGGGTTGCGGGCGTCATCCTCGACGGGTCGAAGGACGTAAGCCAAGCGCTCACCGACGTCAAAGGAATTGGCATACGCCTCTCGCGCATCCTCACGCAAAAGCTCGGCTACCCGAAGGGCACGAAACTCGGAACCCTCAACGAAAAGGACATCGGGCGAATCGAGGAAACCATCGTCCGCGTCCACACCATCGCCAAACCCTGGATGCTCAACCGTCAGCGCGACTACGTTGAAGGAACTACCGCGCATCTGACGGGCTCTGACCTCGACCTGTCCCAGCGCGAGGACATCACCAAGCAAAAGAGAATCAAATCATACCGCGGCGTACGGCACGCCACAGGCCAGCCCGTCCGAGGCCAGAGGACGAGGTCGACCTTCAGGACTGGCTCAACCATAGGCGTCGTGCGGAAGAAAGCAGTGGCCGCAGCAGCTGCGGCCGGCCAGAAAAAATAAGTAGAGGAAAAAAACTAGACAATGGGCGATCCACGAAAGCAACGGAGGAAGTACACGAGGCCAAAGCACCCGTGGCGGTCCGAGAGGATTGAAGCGGAGAACGAACTCTGCAAGAAATACGGCCTCACGAACAAGACCGAGGTGTGGCGCGCGATCTCGACGCTGCGGGGGTTCAGGCAGCAGGCGAGAAAGCTTCTGGGGATGCCCGACGACGAAGACACTAAAAAAGAGGCGAAGAAGCTCCTCGACAAACTCAACAAACGCAGCATCATAAACACGATATCACTCGACGACGTCCTCTCCCTCACGATTGAAGGCGTCCTCGAACGCCGCCTGCAAACGCTCGTCTGCCGTCGCGGCATCGCAAACACCATGAAGCAGGCTCGCCAGCTCATCATCCACGGCAAAGTGAAAGTCGGCGGGAAAGTCATCAACGTCCCCCGATATCCCGTCTCCAAGGCTGAGGAGGACACCATACAGCTTGTAACACCTGAGGGTGGCTAAGAGTGCCAGAAAAAGCCAAGAAAAAGGATAAGGAAAAGCCAAAGAAGGCGGTCAAGGAATCAACCGAGAAAGAGGCCGAGAAAAAAGTCGAGACGCCGACGGAAGAAACAAAACAACCCGAGCCAGAAGTCCGGGTAGCTGCGAAAGAGGATGAGAAAAAGGAGGATTTGACGGCGAGAAAGCGAAGGGAGATGTGGGCTGTGCTCCACATATACTCGTCAAAAAACGACACAATCCTGCATGTAACCGACTTGACCGGCGCAGAGACCATCAGCATCCACTCCGGCGGCCAAGTCGTCAAATCACAGCGGGAAGAGTCTTCTCCATACGCTGCAATGCAGGCGGCGCTCAAGGTCTCAGACGACCTGAAAGACAAGGGAGTCACCGGCCTGCACATTCAAGTGAGGGCTCCAGGAGGCCACTCAGGGTCAAAATACCCGGGCAAGGGCGCTCAAGCTTCCATCAGGGCGATATCCCGCACAGGCGTTCAAATCGGCAGAATCACGGATGTCACACCAATCCCCCACGGCGGATGCAGGCCGAAGGGAGGGAAACAAGGGAGGAGAGTCTAAGTGAAAGTCACCAACATGAAGAAGGAGGGAGAGCGCATCACGTTCACCGTGAGCGGCATAACAACGCAGATGGCAAACGCGCTGCGGAGGACCGTCATATCCGAAGTACCGGTTATGGCAGTCGAGGAAGTGACCTTCCAAGACAACTCCTCAATCTTAAACGATGAAGTGCTCGCCCACCGGCTGGGCCTGCTCCCGCTCACCACGGACTTGAAGACCTACAACTTCGTGTCAGTGTGCACGTGCAAGGGGAAGGGATGCGGCAAATGCACGGCAATACTCACCCTAGACGTGCAGGGACCGAAGACAGTCTACGCAGAAGACATCAAGTCCACGGACCCCGAAATAACGCCCGTTTACCCGAAAACACCGCTCGTCAAGCTAACTGAAAACCAGAATATAAAACTCGAGGCGAAGGCAATCCTCGGGCTCGGCTCCCACCACATCAAGTGGCAGGCAGGTATTGCATCATACGAGGACTCGAAAAACAGCTTCAACATCATGATCGAATCATACGGTCAATTACCCCTCAAAGCGCTCGTGTCCACAGCATTTGAGTCATTCGAAAACAAAATAGAAACACTCAAACAACAACTCAAATAGTACCCCACGCGGGGGTGCCAGAGCTGGTCAAATGGGCACGGTTGAGGGCCGTGTGGCGTAGGCCTGCGCGAGTTCGAACCTCGTCCCCCGCAAGAGCCTTAAAGCAAAGGCTCGCGAAACCGCGGGTGTTGAGGGTTCTTCGAACCCTCAGAACGCATTACACAAAATGGTTGCAACAACCAACTACCGGAACCCGGAGCGAA
>CAZJQY010000114.1:0-4550 GCA_964548095.1 uncultured archaeon | reverse complement strand
GTTGAGCATCCGGTTGGGGATGGTCTTCTCCCGATTTGGGATAGCCGCGAACGTGTGGACAATACTTGCGCTTGTCCCCGAAGTCCTCGGCTTCATCGCGTTGTATGATAAAAACCTCCTCTTAGGCCTGCTGCTATTCATCATCTCAGGTTTGATTGACGCCATCGACGGGGCAGTCGCCCGCGTCACGAAAAGCGTCTCATCGCTTGGCGCGTTCCTGGACGGCGTCATCGACCGCTATGTGGAGATGGCATTATACTTCGGGCTCATGTTCTACCTATGGGGCCTCCGACTGATTGTTCCCTCGCAGGTGTGGATTGTCCTGCTCGTCTATGGGGCGCTCATGCCGACCTTCATACGAGCCTACGCAGACCACCGGGGTGTGGTCACCGACCCCGAGAAGCACAAGAGGATGGGGGGCCTCATCGAGCGTTTTGAGCGCCTCACACTGCTCTACTTGGGCATGGCGTTGGGTCTTTTCAGCGCGCAACTCCTCTTGAGTGTGGTGGCTGCTACGGCGGTGCTTTCGAACTACACTGCGCTCCAGAGACTCTCCTATGTCATACGGGAGGCTGCTTAGGGCGCAACAAATAAACTTTTTACTTTATCCTCCCCATTCTATTCTGCTATGAAATTCAACGAAGTATCTGAAACGCTGCTTAAGGCAAAGCTCGTGGAGAAGCACAAGCGGTTTCAGACCGACTACTCGAAGAAGTGCAAAGACTTGGAGCGACTCTTCATCCTCGAGGACAAAATCGACCAGCTCTCGCACTGGATCGAGAATGTCGAAGGGGAGGATGTCGAGAAACTCTCCTCCGAGCGGCAGAAGGCCGAGGAAGAGCTCAACACCCTAAAGTCCCGGCTGGGCGCCCTCTCCCACAAAAACACAACAGAGCTCGAGGAAAAGATTCACGAACATGAGCAGGCACTCGCCTACTGGAGCACGAGATGACCGAGCAAGAACTGAAGCGGAAGGCAAACGCCTTGAGGCACGAAATCGAGGCGAAGAACAGTAGGCTTTCCGAGCTTTATGCCCAGCTTAAAACGCACCATCAGGACACGCGCTCTCTCCGGAGGCTGCGGGATTCCCTGAACGAGGACGTCAAGGAACACTCGAAGAAACTCAAGGAGTACAAGGAAAAGCGGGACAAGCTCAACAAGGCGGTTGCCGAACTTAGCATGTCCAAGCGGCAGTTCATAGTCGAAGTGAGGAAGCTCAACCGGGGCATCAAGGACTCGAAAGGCATGCGGGACATGCTGAACAAGAGCGTCCGGAGCACGGAGCAGCTTTTGGAGCACGTGCTTGAGGATAAGCTAAACGTCCTCCTGGAGGAGGACATAAGCCTCGCCGACGAGCAGCGCCTGTATGACGTGGTCTTGAACCTCTCGCAAAGGCTCGAATCAGCGCGCAAGGCCTCGCAGGTTCATAAGAAAATTGTGGAAGACTTCAAGAACCTCAAGGAGGTATCAAGCAGGATAGACTCGGTCGGCAGCCAACTCAGCGACCTCTCAGTCATCGCGGATGAGTACCACAAGAAAGTCGTGGAGACCTACGACCACATCAAGAAGAAAAACGAGGAAGCGAGCGAAGCCCACCGGAAACTCACCGAAAAGTACAAGGATGCCGACCCTATCCGCGCACATATCGGGGCCGTGAAAGAAGAGATTAAAAAGATTCAGGACGAGCTTTCTCCCATAAGCGATGCCTTGGAAGACATCCGGGCGCAGCGTGAGGAAAAGCGCAAACTGGAGCTCACCCATGGAGCCCGGGAGCGGCTGAAAAAATCGAAGCGCGTAAGCCTTGACGACCTTAAAATCATCCTCGAGCACGGCCCGTTGGACGCAGTCGACACTCCACCCTAAGTCTCAAACAGCGCCGCTTCCTCGTCCGTCAACTCAAGCAACGCCGTAAGTTGCTCCACACTCATCTTACCTTTCGCAACAAGCGTCCGGTAGAGCGTAAGGTACTGGCGTGCGAAGATGCGTGAGGAGACGTGCAGCAGCGGACCAGCCTTGACACCGATGCTTTTGACGAGGTTTCGCTCCTTCTTCGTCCTCCCCAGCACCCCATAGAAGGAGGGGAACATATACCGTGCGTAGTGGAGCTTCTCAGGCCGCGACACCGCAACGCCGCCGCACATAAGCGGCGTCGCATAGCGGAGGAAACCCCAGTACTGGCGCGACCGGATTCTCCCCAAAAACACGTCAGCCCGCGCAAGAAAGCCGATTGCCGCCGCAAGCCCCTCCCCTCCGCCATACAGGCGGGCGACATTCTCGTCAATCCAAAACATGAGGCTTTCCGGCTGCTCGTCCAAATCCCAGCTCGCCTCGATGATGTCTCGGACCCTGCCGCCGCCATAGACCTTGCCGAGGAAGGAGTAGACGTCAGTCGTGCGGTCGCGCTTGCTCAGTAGGGCGACGTCCGCGTCAACTATCTTCTTGCGCCCTGCAGCGAGCATCTCAAGGTCGTTGACTGCTGAACGGATGTCTCCATCAGCGTTTTTGGCGATGCCCTCAAGCACCGTGGGCGGTGCCGCAACGCCCTCTCTCTCGCAGATTGCCGCAAGGCGCTTGGCGACGGAGGCAGGCACCGACCGCCGCAAACCCACCTTCTCGCACAATAGCTTCACGTTTTTCAGCCGCTTCGACGAGAGGTCTTGCGTGATGGCAATGGTAGGGTTCCTCGTAACCTTGAGAAGCTCCTCACACTCCTTGATGTCGCCAATCAGGTCGACGTCGTCAATGAGGATGAGCCGTCGGTCCCCGAAAAGGCTCGTGGTCTGAGACATCGCCTTCGCGGACGCGATGCTCTCGTCCGAGACAGGGACGATATCCCATCTCCGCTCCGCTGCGATGAGTTGCGCGAGAAGCGTCTTTCCGCAGCCGGCCGGTCCGTGAAGCAGCATCGGTTTCGCAAAGTCGTAGGAATGAAGCTGGGATACGACCGTGTTGTTGCCGACGAATTCCGAAAGAGTCTTCGGCGCGTGTTTGATAACCCACATTTTTAACCGCTTACTCGCATTACTATTCGCAGCGAGCAATAAATAGCGGATGCTGCAATGCCGTAATCTCCACTAAGCGAAAAATACGGGAAAGAATTATGAAACTCAGCTATCAGGAACAATCTCCTGGGAGCACCCTCCTCGTCGTCGTCACATGGATTATCGGCGCTTTACTGGCATACTACGGCGTAACAAACCTTCTCCCCCTGGTGAGCAGCATCGTCATCACGTCCGCCCTCCTGTTTAAAATCTTCATATACCTCATGTCAACCCTCATCGGATGTTTCATGCTATTCTACAGCATCCTCTGCATCATGCAAACGTAAGGTACACGCAATGGAACGACTCCCCTCAGGCATTCCGGGCCTCGACGAGATGATTGAAGGCGGCTTCAAGAAGAACTCAAACATTCTGGTGACCGGGGGCGTCGGCGTCGGCAAATCAACCTTCTCAATGCAGTATGTGTGCGCGGGCGCGAGGATGGGTGAACGGGGAATCTACGTTACCTTTGAGGAGGACGTCAACGGCCTCAAGGAGAGCATGGGCAGGTACGGTTGGAACATCGACGAACTGGAAGTCAAGCAGCTCCTCACCATACTCCGCATTAGCCCGAAAGACGTGCTCCACCTCATTGAGTCTGGTTATGGTGGCATCATGAACGCTATCCAAAGCACGAATGCGAAGCGCGTTGTCATCGACTCCGTAAGTAGCATCGAACTCATGATTAAGGACGAGTACAAGAAGCGGGAGGACATCTTAAGCTTCCTCTCATGGCTTCGGAAGAACAATTGCACGACGCTGCTCATCTCAGAGTCGGAGCAGTACCCGAGTGCGTACTCTCGGTCGGGAATCATCGAGTTCAGCGTTGACGGGGTTATCGTTCTCTACAACATCCGGCGGCAGAGTGTGCGTCAGCGTGCCTTGGAAGTCCTCAAGATGCGTGGTACAAACCATATGAATCGGGTTGTCCCGTTTGTGATAAGCAACGGCATCGAGCTTTTGCCCAAGCAGAAGATTTTCGGAGACTTTTAGGCGAGCAATTTCCCAAGCTTTTCCGGGCTGGTCACAACCGTGATTCCTCTAGTGTTCCTCAAGGCTCGGATGTTTTTAAGGTCCACACTCCTACAGTGTACCAATGCCCGTTTACCGTTGGGTAAAATGGTTTCTATCTTCCGCTGGTAGTCTGTCGGCAGCACGATGAGGGGAACCTTTCGTTTGAGGAACTGGCTTGCGATGTTGGTCACGGCGGAGTCTGCGATTCCGTGCACAAGCTTTGCGCAGGTGTTTGCCGTGCAGGGTGCGAGGACCGCAACATCGAATCGGGCGCTTCCTGACAGCGGGGTGCTGTGCCCCTGTTTTTTCTCGAGGATGACGACGGCCCCCGTTTTCGGCAATTCCCTATTGAGGCCGTACATCCTGAGTACCTCCTCACCAGCGTGTGAGGCAACGAGTGTGACATCATGCTTTCTACAGGCCTTAGCAATCTCCTCGACGCATTCCTTGAGGAAGTGTCCGCCGCCCGTAATACACCACAAAATCCTCATGTTC
>CAZJQY010000113.1:0-4567 GCA_964548095.1 uncultured archaeon | reverse complement strand
AATAGAGCCAGCATTAAACGCTCCATTATCCTCCAGTCCGCCTTGTGCTGTTTCAGATGAAGACTTCAAAAAATTGGTTGCTATATTGCGTCTAGCAGTACCCTACACGGGAATGATTCTAACGACAAGAGAAAAATCAAGCTTCAGGAATGACGTATTCGCTTTAGGCATCTCCCAAATAAGTGCCGGCTCAAGGACCACTCCAGGAGGATACAAGAGGACCTCACAGAACAAAAAAGCGGAAGCACAGTTCACGCTCCACGACCCCAGGAGTGTCTCAGAGATGGTGACCGACCTATGTAATCTGGGTTACCTCCCCAGTTTCTGCACCGCATGTTACCGGTTGGGGCGCACAGGAGACGATTTCATGAAACTAGCGAAGCCCGGGGAAATCCAAAACTTCTGTCTTCCAAACGCCATCCTGACGTTCAAAGAATACCTGCTCGATTACGCAGATTCCAGAATGCAAAGGATTGGTGAAGGAAAGATACGAAAAGAGCTTGAGAGCATCGACCCGGCGTTGAGGAAGCTTACGCGACAGAAGCTTAAGGGGCTTGAGTCCGGAAAAAGGGATTTATACTTCTGATGTGCGCCCCGACGTGAGCGCCGTAAGTCATGAGCTGGCGGAACGCGTAATCTGACGCCTGGGTAATCCAGCCTTATAAGACGCCTCACCATGTGCGGGCACATCCGGTTCCTGCGCAAACGCCCCTAAAAATACAGGCGCCTATTCTGGGGGGGCTGCTTCTGTGTGGGCTATCCTCATCCCTGATGGGACGACGAGGATTTTCTCCTCGGAAATCTTGCCCAAGTCGCCGTCGAGGTCGACGCACGCGTCGCGCAGCTCATTGACTATCTCCCGCAGGAGCACCTTGTTGTTGAGGAGCGCGCGGACGTTCAAGACGACGATGTTCTTCTTCTCAAGCTCGCCGATGACTGTCCCAATGCCCTTGCCTTCCGAATCGAGCATGACGGGCTTAACGTAGGTTACGTCATCCTGCTCGACAATCTTTCCGTCGCGTATGGAGAGCTCGTTCAAGTAGTCTTCGATGTCGATTTCTCCGCCAGCAGCATTCCCCTTACCAAAAAATCCCTTAAATGGCATTTTCTACCTCTCAACGTTTGAATGAATTATTTTCGCAGTTTAAGTATTTATTTACCTATACTGATTAAATCTCTTACCTTAAAAATACCATCCCGTCCTTTGGAATGATAGATAACCTTTTTGAGTCTGAAATCAAGGGGGGTGGGCTCTTCAAGGACGCTTCTGTCTTAAGCCCCCACTACGTCCCCGACCGCCTGCCCCACCGCAAGCAGGAGACCAAGCAGATTATACGGATTGTCGGCCCCATTCTGCGCGGCATCAAACCCAACAACATATTCCTCTACGGGAAGACTGGGACCGGGAAGACCGTAGTAACCCGCCACGTTACGCGTGAGCTCGTAAATATCGCCTCCGATCCAGCGAAAAACAAGAACAAGGTCCGCATCGAGTGCGTGTACATGAACTGCCGGGTCGGCTACAACAGCAAGTACCAGGTGCTCGTGAAAATACTCGAAGACGAGGCCTTGAACAAGGCCGGGTACGCCAAAAAGCCACTCGAAGGCAGGGGCGGCAGCAAGCTTGCGGGGCTCTCGCCAACCGCCTTATATGAGCGCCTCAAGTCCTCAATCGAGGCGAACCAGGTGAACCTCATCGTCGTCCTCGACGAGGTGGACATGATAAAAGACGTTGACGACCTCCTCTACATACTCACGCGCATCAACGACGAAATCGGAAAAGGAAGCGTCTCCCTCATCGGCATCTCCAACAAGTACTCCTTCAAGGACGTCCTCGACTCACGCAGCAAGAGCACGCTCTGCGAGGAGGAGCTCGTATTTAAGCCCTACAACGCAAACCAGCTGAAGACCATTCTCACGCAGCGGGTGCAGATGGGCTTCAAGAAGCGGGCGATATCCTCCTCGGGAATCGGGCTCATCGCAGCCTACGGTGCCCACACCAACGGCGACGCCCGCTACGCGCTCCGGCTCCTCAAGAAATCTGGGGAGCTTGCCGAGGCGGCTGGCCGGAAGATGATAACAAACGATGACGTGAAGGCCGCGAAAGTGAAAGTCGAGGAAGACATAACCTATGAAATCATCTCAACGCTCCCTGAGCCCCAGCAAATCGTGCTCCTCGCCATAGCAGAAACGCTTCTTTCCGGTGGCTCCTACAAGCGGCTCGAGGACTCCGCGGGCGTCCTGTTCTCAGGGGAAGTCTACGAGGCATACGAGCGAATCTGTAAGAGCCTTGGTGTGAAATCCCGGACCATGCGCTGGTTCAGGGAATACCTAAACGACCTTGAAATGCTGGGGCTGATTACGCTTTCCATCTCAGGCAAGGGAGTGCGCGGGAACACAAGCCTCATCAGACTAGGCAACGCCCCCGAGGAAGTCAAGAAAATCGTCTCGGAGAGTTTGGGCTTAACGCGACTTGCTGAATAACAGTACCACGGCTGCTGAAGCAGTCAATGCGATGCCCGCAAGCAGGAACACCGTCCGGATGCCGGCGGCCTGTGCAATCACTCCGCCAAGAACCGGTCCTGCAACGTATCCCGCGTCTTCCGCCGTAATCCAGACGCCAGCAAACTCTCCGGCCTGCCTCTTCTGCGTGTGCTCCGCAAGGATTCCCTCAAGCGCCGGCCAAGCAAACGCAAGCCCGGTGGTCGCCGCGAAAGCAAAAGCGATAAGCGTCGCAGCCGACTGGCCCCTGCTGAAGAGGACCGAGAAGACTCCTGCAGTAAGCAGTCCCGCGAAAAGAAGCCTACGCTTCCCCACCCTGTCGGCAAGGTACCCACCCGGAGCCTCAAAGATAATCAAGGGGACGACGAAGGCTGCGAGAATCAGCCCCCCATACACTGAGCCTATGCCAAGGTGCTGGTAGAGGAGCGGCTCAAGCGTCCACACGATGCCGTCGTAGACGGTGAATAGCATGGTAAGGCCCACGATTGCTGCGCCAGCGAACCCTAATTTCCTGAACTCGCCGATTTCTCTCATGAAAATCCGGTCATCCCTGAGAACCGAGCTTATGCCCCCCCTCATGCATTTCCTGCGGTGGCTTGTGAGCGTTGCCGCGGCGCAGGCAGCCAGCACGCACGAGGCGAGCATGAGCAACCCAATCCGCGGGGTGTTGTCCAAGACTGCGTCTGCTACGGCAACGCCCGCAAGGAGGGCGCCGACGCTGTAGCCGAAGTGGACGAACGACGTGTAAGTCCCGAGAAAGCTCGACGAATACTTCTTCGGTGATGCGGCCAACACATAAGTTGTCGTCACGATGTAGAGTGTGGAGCTTACCGCCCCCGCTGCAGCAAGCAGGATGATGAGGCGTGGAAGTGATGTCACCTGCGGGAGGAGGAGTCCAGCCGCAGCCATAATCAAGAGTCCCCAATACAGAAGCGTCTTCTTCTCTATTTTGTCGCAGAGGTCGCCGAGCGGCATGTCAAGGAGCATGCCTGCGACCGCAGGGATGGCGAGGAGGAGGCCGACGAGGGCGAGGTTTCCGACGAGGTGCTCTGCAATCGGCGGCAGTATAAACCAGAGGGCTCCCGCGCCGATGCAGTACAGGAATATGACGGCGCTCGCCTCGGAAAGTATTGCAAGCCTCCTCCCCCTCCCCCGAAGAATCATGCGAAAGCAGCCTCCCGGGAAGCGTTCGCGGTTATCTGGCCCTCAAGGCAGACGGTTTTCCCGCGCACCATCGTCCGGTGTGGGACGCCCCGCAGGGTTCGCCCCTCAAACGGGCTCCACCCACACATCGTCTTCAGTTCACTCCCCCTCACGCGCCACTCCCCCTTAAAGTCGACCAGCACGAGGTCCGCGTCAAACCCCTCGCGTATCGCGCCCTTGTTCTTTATCCCGAATAATCTAGCAGGATTCCCGCTCACAAGCCTCACAACATGGGGGAGCGGAAGCATCCTCTTCACAACAGAGTCAAGCAGGAGCGGAAGCATCGTCTCAAGGCCCGGGACTCCGGCGGGAGCCTCCCAGTAGTCCTTATCCTTCTCAGCCAAAGGGTGCGGGGCGTGGTCTGAGGCGACACAATCTATGAAACCCTCCTGGAGGGCGCCCCACAAAGTAGAGACGTCCGCCCTCGAGCGAAGCGGAGGGTTCACCTTCATCCGATTCGATGAGCCGCCGTAATCCTTCTCGGAGAGGAAGAGGTGGTGGGGGGCTACCTCGCAGGAAACTGGAACACCCCCCTTCCGTGCCTCAGAAATCACAGCAAGTTCGGCCTTCGAGCTCACATGGCAGACATGCAACCTGTTTCCCACCATACGGGTACACTTTACCGCCTTTTCCACGGCCAGTCGCGCGCACTCAACATCCCGAATCGTCGAATGCATCTCAGGAGACACAACCTTCCCCCTCTTCCTCACCGCAGCAACCCTCCTCCCAATCCTAACCTCATCCTCAGCATGCACACACGCAATTTTTCTAGCCTCCTTCGCTGCTGCGAAGGAGCTTGCGAGCGAGGGCTCGTCTGCGACAAGAAGCTCCCCTGTTGTCGAGCCCATGTACACTTTCACGC
>CAZJQY010000112.1:0-4579 GCA_964548095.1 uncultured archaeon | reverse complement strand
CTCTTTCAGGAACCGCAGCATGTCCTCCCTCGCGCGGATGTAGGCGTCAGGCTCCGGCCTGTTCTCGAAGCAGGCTTTAATGTCGTTTCGCTGGCACAAGGAGACGAGTTCGCGCGCGTGCTCGACCATCTCAGCGTGCTTCTCCCGGGTGCTCGTGTGGAAGACCAGCCTGTCGCCGCAGATGTGCTGCGTGAACTCGACGGAGCGCAGAAACATCATCCTGCCCTTCCTCGTCCCAAGGTCAGCCAGTACACCCTCGTTGGGGAAGGGCGCGTGCACCGAAAAATCAGCCCCAAAATACTTTTGAAGCGTAAGAAGCTCCTTCAGGTCGTTCTCCGACACGCTCGGGTAGATGGGTGAGATGTGGACGTGGTCTGAGTAACGCAAGCACATCTTCACCGCGGAAACAACATCCAGGTCCGGGAACGCGGACGTCGCCAAGCCAATGCGCATTTTACTCTTGTCGAGCCCCCCATCACGCGGGCGGATTCTCGGCCTCACCCCCCTCAGTTGCGGTCTTCGGTATCTGGTCCACCTTAAAGTACTGCTTGAACTTGGCGGTCGTTGCAAGGATTTTCGTCCGCCCCTGCCTTCTCGCGGACACAAGCTCCATGTCGACGAGCTTCTTGATGTAGTAGTAGACTCGTGTGCCGCGGGATTTGACGAGCTTGCTCTGCGTTACCGGCTCATCGTGGGCGATGACTGCAAGCGTCTTGAGCATGGCCTGGCTCATCTCAGTCTCCGGGGCGAGGAACATGACCGAGTCCTCAAGTTCCGGGCGAAGCTGCATGGCGGCGGCGTTTTTCTCAGCCACCACTTCGATGGCGGAGTCCCCCCCATTATACGCTGCGGAAAGCTCCGCTACGGCAGCCTTCACCTCCTCAAGAGGGGCTTTGGTGAGCTCGCTCAGCTCAGAGAACCTAAGCGGCCTTCCCGCGATAAAGAGGGCGGCCTCAACAATCTTTCTTAGTTCTGTCATGTCCTAGAAGATTTTGACTTCGTGTTTAATATATAGACGATTGCAAAAGTTTTTGAACTTTGCAATCGCATACACTAATAATTGGCTTTGCCAATTATTGTGCGCAGGCAACTAGAAGTTGCCTAGCGTACCGAATTGCACAGACTCGAGATGGTTATTGCCAAAGTTCAATTATTTATGCAATTCGCTATAGTCAAGGGCATAACTTTTCTGTCTGCCCTTGACTAGTAATGAGGACGCGGAAGTATCCTACACTCAAGGTTGTCCAAAGAGTTGCGTCTTCACCTATATATTTCACAGATGATAGTAAATTAGTATTAGCCATGAAAAAGCACACGCGTCCCGTCAGGCGGGTCGTCATTAAAGTCGGCACTTCAAGCCTCACCGGGAAGAACCTTAGCCTGAGCGCTGAAAAGATTCGGAGACTCACCTCTGATGTCATGCGGCTGCGGCGGCAGGGCGTGGACGTCATCATCGTCTCATCCGGCGCGATTGCCGCGGGCGTTGGCGTACTCGGCCTCCGGCAGCGGCCGCGCGACCTGCAAATCCTTCAGGCGACCGCAGCCATCGGGCAAAACGAGCTCATGAAGGCGTATGGGACGGCGTTCGGCCGCTTCGGCCAGAAGGTCGGTCAGGTGTTGCTCACGCGCGAGGAACTAAGCGACCGGAAAAGCTATCTCAACATCAAGAACACGCTTGCCGCACTGCTCAAGATAGGCGTTATCCCAGTCATCAACGAGAATGACAGCGTCTCCGTGGAGGAGATACTCTCAGGCGACAACGACAACCTTGCGGCGATTGTTGCCGTAAACCTTGCGGCAGAAGCGCTGGTCATGCTGTCGGACTCAGGATTCAAGATGAACGTGGCGGACGCAAAGACAGTCCCCATCATCCCCCAAATAACCGACGACATACGGAAGGCAGCCCGCGGCGGAAGCGCGCGCGGCAAAGGCGGGATGCTGACGAAAATACAAGCCGCAGAAAAAACCATCAACGCAGACGTCGACATGTTCATCGTCGACGCGAAGAAGAAGGGCGCCCTCATCAAGGTGCTCGCAAGCCCCACCAAGACGACGCTCATCTCCCAGAACGCGACCTTCTTCCCCTCCCAGAAAAAACTCACCGACCGGGAGCACTGGATGCTTTACAGCTCGAGACCAACCGGGGACATCGCAGTCGATGACGGAGCCAAGCAGGCGCTCGTTTCCGGGGGGAGCCTCCTCCCCTCCGGCGTCGTCGGTGTTTTCGGGTCGTTTAAGGCGGGCGATGTCGTCCGGATTGCCGACAGGAAGGCTGCCGCGTTTGCGCTGGGTGAGGTCAACTACGGGATTGATGACGTGAAAAAGATTATGGGCAGACAAAGCAGGGAGATTGAGAAATTCCTCGGCCGCAAGTGCAGGTGCGAAGTCGTCTACCACAGGAACATGGTGTTCACGTGATTCCGGCTGGGCTCGACTACTCAAGCGGACCGCGGAGCATGCCGTACTCCCTGTGAGTGGCGACATCCCCGGCAGAGGTTATGTTGTATTCGATGTATATTTCGAGGTTGAAGGGGTCACCGATGATGCCGCTCACATCGCATCCGGTTCCTATTACTCTAAAATTCTGACCGGCGCTTACTGAGGTGTCGGGGGTGCTGAAGATGCAGTCGCCGTACACGTTGGTGATGACGATGGGCCCTCCTCCGCCGTTGGTGAATACAGAAGTCATGTTTCCTTCGGTTCTCACGGCGACCAGTGTGAGCTGCGGCTTAATTCGCGGGAACCCCGTGTAGGTCGTCGACGTGCTGCTGCCGAGGTTGAAGATTCCGAGCTGCCACATCGCAATGCCGACGAGCATGACGACGAGGATGGCCCAGCTGTAGGTCATCAGGTACTCCATGGCAGCCTGGCCGCGCCTTCTTGGTTTCATGTCGCAAGTCACCTTCTACTCTAGCGGACCGTGGATTTTGCCGACGTCCGTGTGCATCACCCACATGTTTACTGCAGTCAGGTTGTACGTTATTTCAAGCTCGAGCTCGTAGGTATCTCCTCTCATCCCCGAGACTGTGCATCCTGTGCCGGTGAACATGAAGTTTTCGCCCGGTTTTATGAGTTCTGTCGGCAGGTTGAAGGTGCACGGTCCTTTGACTTCAGTTAAGGTAATGCCTCCTCCCGCGCCGTTGGTGAACACCCCCGTGAAGTTTCCGTCAGCTGTGACGCTGGTGAGCGGTAGCTGGGGTTTGATTCTCGAGAACCCCGTGTAGGTCGTCGACGTGCTGCTGCCGAGGTTGAAGATTCCGAGCTGCCACATCGCAATGCCGACGAGCATGACGACGAGGATGGCCCAGCTGTAAGTCATCAAGTATTCCATGGCCCCTTGGGCTCGGTTGGTCGGTATCAAAAACTGGCGGCTGAAGCTGCCAATTTTTGATACACGCAATGCTCGAAAATCTGATGGATTTTCGGCACGCGCGACTGCAACGTAGTCGCCGCGTCTACAATGTGACGATAGTCTTGAACTGTCTCCTAAAGGAGACAGATTGCGATGTTTCATGATGCTTACTCGAGCGGGCCTTTGATGGTGCCTTGGTCGGTGTGGATTACTGCGGATGTTCCGTAGGATACGTTGTATGAGATGGTGAGTTTGATTTCATAGGGGTCTCCCCTGCTTCCTGAGGCGCCTGGGCAGGTTCCCGTAAGCGTGAAGCGTTCGGCGTTGTTTACGTCCCCGGTCGGGGCGGTGATTGTGCATGGATTCTCCCCCGAGGTTGCGCTGATGGGTGCGTTGATTGTAATGGGGGCTCCTGCCCCGTTCACGAAGTCTGAGCTGAAGGTTCCTGACCTGTTCATGGTGGTCAGGGGCAGCAGAGGTTTTACTCTCGCGAATCCGGTGGAGGTGGTGGTGGTAACGCCTCCGAGGTTGAATATTCCGATCTGCCACATCGCAACGCCGATGGCCATGACCACAAGGATTGCCCACCCGTAAGTCATCAGGTACTCTAAGGCTCCTTGGCCGCGGATTCTCTTTTTCATGATTTTAAAAAAAGAAAAAAGGGGAGTAGTCCCCTGGACTACTCTATCGGACCTCTGAGTGTTCCCTCATCCGTGTGGCTCACTGTCCTTCCGGCCAGCGTCACGTTGTAGGTAATCACTATGTCGAGGTCGTATGGGTCGCCGGTGCTGCCTGAGACATGGGCGCTGCAGTCGTTGGTTCCGATGTTGAAGTTGTCTCCAACGCTGTACGGCCCTGCCGACATCCCACTTATTGTATCTGGGGTGGCTGCCCCGGTCTTACAGGTGATAGTCTCGATCATTATTGGTCCGCCAGCACCGTTGGTGAACGTCCCGCTCCAGTATCCACTGGTGTTCACTGCCATAAGGGCTAACTGGGGCTTAATCCTCGGGAATCCGGTGGACGTCGTTGACGTAACGCCTCCCAAATTGAATATTCCCAGCTGCCACATGACGATCCCGACCACCATAACGACCAGGATCGCCCAGCCATAGGTCATGAGGTACTCCATAGCACCCTGACCTCGTTTTCCAAACATGTTTATTCACCTCTTTTTTTTATACAAAGATATGCTAGTTAACAATGATACTGAGCATTTAAAAATAG
>CAZJQY010000111.1:0-4602 GCA_964548095.1 uncultured archaeon | reverse complement strand
ATATCCCTGGCAAGTCTCCTTATTGTTTTCATCATATAACACCTCTCAGATTATCCTTCATGGCTTATCCCCCCAAACTCTCCGAGTTTTTCGAGGGCCCACCTGCTCCAGACACGGACTTTGTCGCTTCTGTCGTTTAAGCCAACCCTTAGCACTCCAACTATCTCCCTCCCCCCTCCTATGTTCCCAAGGGCCTCGGCAATGTTCTTCCTGACTTCATCGTATTCGTCCTCTGCGAAGGCGTCAATCAGCATAATCGTCGCATTAGGATCCCTGATTTTCCCGAGCATGTACGCTGCGGCACGCCTCTCCTCGTCGTCTCCCCGGTGGAGTTTGAGGATGAGCTCTGGAACTGCAGTCCGCCCTCCGTAGATTACTCCCTCCCGCGCGGTCTCAGAGCACGCAATCTTTATGGCGAGCTTCATGGGTATCCCGCGTTCGACGTCGAGCTGCGCTCTCTTGAGGATGGAGGCGTTTACCGCATCTCCTGTCCCCTCTCCCACATGCATCCCCTCTATTTCCTCCCCCATCGCAATCGACGAGACAGCCCGCCGTCTGGCCTCCTCCGCGGGCAGGCTTCGCTCGGACGCAATCCGCTGCGCCTCCCCGTCTATCCTACCGTCCTGGCTCTCAGTGAGCTCTCCCACCCTCTCTGTTATGCGCCGGTAAGGTTCGGCAAGAGACACAACACTCCTCTTATAGGCGTCACGTATCGCCGCTGAAGTCTCCCTGAGAACCATAAGCGGAGTCTTGCCCCTCCTCTCAGCCTCCTCAAGCAGCCACCGGGTGTTGGTAAGAGCGAGCTCCCGTATCCCGTCGAGGACGTGCGTCCTGAAAAATTCAGGCCGCGTGGAAAGCTCCTGCTTCCCCTCCGTGTAGTTGTGGAAGACCTCGTCCGTCGAACTGTAGACTCCTCCTCCGTTTGCCGCCATCCCCGGGACGTACAGTATGCCGCGCCCGTGGAGTACGTTTTCCACGCCGGGGGCTATGGCGTTGTTCGCCCCCTCAACAATCATCTCAACCTGCAGGCGGCCGGCATTCGCCGCCGTAATCGCGTCCTGGCCTGCCGCAGGAACAAGCACCCTCGCTTTTTGGAGCATCAGCTCATCCCGCTGCTCACCCTCAAGTATCCTCGCCCCAGCACCCAGCTTGCTCCTGTCAAAGTATCGTACGATAGACCTCCCCCCCTCCCGGGATCCGTCAAGCTGCCGCTTCACCCGCATAAGCTCGGAGGCGTCCAAACCGTTCTCGTCGTAGATGCCGCCGACGATGTCTGAGACGCCGACGATTTTAAAACGGTACCCGAGCTTCTGGTTCAGCTCCTCTAGGAGTATTCTCGCAACTGAGCCGCCAACGTCGCCGAATCCCTGTATTATGACCGAGACGTCCTCCATCCGCGCGTTAACGCCCTTGTGTTCGAGCGTTGCAAGAAGCGTCTGGACGACGCCCCAGCCAGTCACCTCCCACTCCTTGTGGGGGAATCCGCCGTCCTTCTTCTCCCTGCCCGTGCACGGGCGTATGATGTCTGCGCCGAGGTCTCGTGCGGCGGCGAGCGCGGTTGCGTCGATGAGACTCATCTGTTTTGAGGTAATCCACATGTCGGGTCCGGCGCACGCCTTGAAGCCGAGGACTCCTGCAGTAAGGGATGAGACCGCCCAGTCCGCGAACATCTGGTCTTCGGTCATCCTGTCAGGGTTTAAGACGAACTCGCTTTTCAGTCCCTCCCACGGCGTGTCCCACCACGGGCACTTGTCCCACATGGATTCTGAGTTGCGGGTGTCCTCGAGGATGAGGTCTCCGAGTTTCGCGTCAAGCTGCTGTCTCCCCGCAATCTGCATGAACTCGGTTCCGTAGTTTCTGTTTCCTCCCTTCCCGATGATGAACTCCCCGATCTCCGGGTCGGCGTGAATCACCGAGCAGGCGTAGTATCCGTCGGAGGTGAAGGCTATCTCATAAGGTTTCTTGCCCCCGTAAGACTCGAAGACGCCTCCTTCGTAGACGACGGTCGTCGCAACCCCCTTCGCCCGCTTGTAGGCCGCGAACTCGTTGCTCTCATTCGAAGTCTTGATGGCGTCGATGACCTTCTTCGTCCTTTCGAGAAGCTCCCGGGTCGGGCCTTCCTGCGCGGCTATGTAGCCGTCGAATTGGCTCCCCATCTGCTCGCCGGGGGTGAACAGCTTCGCCTTCAGGTACTCGAATACTATCTGGTGTTCCCCAAGGGCTTCTCCAATCCTTTCAGGCGACTCAAGGCACGACCTCATATCCCCCGAAGAAGTCTTTACGTCTCTTGCGTGCAGGAAACCGCAGACGTTCCTCAAAACCTCGCGAGTCGACTGTACCGCCTGCTCCTCGTTCACGTATCCCGGCGAGAATAAAGGCTGCGCGTGCGCGGTTCTTGCATGCCTGAGCGTCATGCATTATCTTGGGCAGGAGACCGTTAAATATTCGTGTTAGGCGGCTGTATTTTTAAACTCTGAATTGAATACATTTGTTTGTGGTTGGGAGGGCATGCTCCTCTCTCCTTCCGCAAAATTTGCCATGCACAAGCAGGCTCCAAATCCAAGGGACCCTCATGAGAGATACTGGGCCAGATTCCGTCTGACTGATGGAGAACGGCAGAGGGTTTTTGAGGCAACTCGGGGGCAACAGGTTTTGTTTTCAACCCCTCTGGCCCCAGAGGAATACGCTGCTTGCGAGCGGGAGGCGATGCGGCTTCTTAAGGAGGCTTCGGTTGACGCTGACAGACCAATCGGCTTTGCAGTTCTTGCGAATCACTCAGACAGGGAGGCGTTTCTGCTTGCGAGGATGATGACCGAGGGTCTCACCCGCTGGAAGGAGAATGGTCTCGTCGAGGAGGACACAATACCCGGCCGCCACATACACCTGAGAAGGTTTAAGGTGGGCGGTACCGAAGTCCACATCCAAGTCCCCCTCGACGACGAGCAGGTCTTCCGCCCGAAACCCCCGCAATAGTTTTTAACTTACATTCCAATGTATCTTTCGGGTGGTTTTACCATGAGCATGCGCGATTTCATTTCTGAGCTGGAAAAGGCAGGAGACCTCGTCCGCATAAAAAAGGAGGTTGACCCGCGGCTTGAGGCGGCTCGGATTCTTGCCGTAAACGACGGAAAGGCCGTCTTGTTCGAGAAGGTGAAGGGCTCGAAATACCGGGTCGCCGCAGGACTGTGCGGAAGCCGGGAAAACTTCGCCCGCTCCATGGGCATAAAAAAAGAGGAAATTATCTTCAAAATCGCGGAAGCGATAGAAAAGCCGTCAAAACCCGAAGTCGCATCGAAGGGCGCCTGTCAGGAAGTCGTCGAAAAAGAAGTAGACCTCTCGAGGATTCCGATTTTAACTCACGCATCAAAAGACCTCGGACCCTACGTGACCGCCGGAGTCTACTTCACGAAAAACAAGGCCGGGCGCCTCAACATGGCATTCCACCGAAGCTCCCCAATCTCTAAAGACAAGCTGGTCGCACGCATCTGCCACAGAGACACCCACAAGTTCCTCGAGGAAGCCGGCGGAGAACTGCCCGTATCAGTCTGCATCGGCCTGAACCCGACAGTCCTACTTGCCGCATCCGTATCCGCAGGAGACGCAGACGAAACCCAGATAGCAAACTCGATGAGGCCGCTTCAGCTTGTGAAATCCAAGACCAATGGCATCCCCGTTCCAGCGGACGCCGAGTTCGTCCTAGAAGGCGTGCTCACTACGAAGGAGCGCGCCACCGAAGGCCCGTTCCCGGACATCTCCGGCACCTTCGACAAGGTCCGCGAGGAGCCGGTCGTGAAAATAAACTGCATAACGCATCGGAAAGACGCAATCTATCAGGGGCTTTTGCCAGCCTACAACGAGCACCGCTTGCTCATGGGCATGCCGAAGGAGCCGACCATCTACCGGGCGGTCAACGAGGTAGCGAAGTGCGTAAACGTTTTGATTACTCCCGGCGGATGCTGCTGGCTGCACGCGCTCGTCCAAATCGAGAAGAAGAACGCGGACGACGGCATCAAGGCAGCGGAGGCGGCCTTCAAGGGCCACGGGAGCCTCAAACACTGCGTCGTCGTCGACACGGACGTCGACATCTACAACCTTGAAGATGTGGAGTGGGCTATCGCAACCCGCGTCCAGTTCGACAGGAATGCGAAAATCTGGCGCGGCCCAGGCTCAAGCTTGGATGCGACCGCCGAAAAAATCGAAGGAAGCGACCGCCTCATGACATGCAAAGTCGCCCTCGACGCAACCATACCCTACGGCAAAATCCCGAAAGAAAAATTCAAGAAAGCAAAGCTCGGTGAATAAAAACAAAAATACTCAATATTAGCATACTAGAACTATTAGTTATCCAACTCCAAGTACAGCACAACTCGTAGGGTAACCATCAAGATTATAACAATAACTTTCAAATCCTACAAAACCTATCCAAAGATCTCCAACATGTGCGAACTTATTCGCATCGCCGATAGGGACGCTATCTAACTGTACGCTGGTCACTACGCCATCTGGATGTTCGATATCAAGGAGTAATGCTTTGGGAAAACACTCATTGTTTAGTTGGCGTGTGGTGAGAATCCCAGCTGCTTTAGCGGCTGGATGAATCAC
>CAZJQY010000110.1:0-4613 GCA_964548095.1 uncultured archaeon | reverse complement strand
TCGCAATTCCTCTGCGGGCTAAAGCCCGCAGTATCCTTGCGAAAGTTGTAATGAGACTTGTATACGCTGCGACACTGATTTGCCTTATCCTCGCGCTCTCCGGCTGCGTGCAACAAGGAGGGGGGGAGGCGACAACCTCTACCACAGTCGCAAAACCCGTCGGAGACACCGACGTCAAGACTTTCAGGAAGACGAACGACGACATCTGCACTACAGATGGCAAGCCGGTCATACGCTTGTACTCCACCACGGGCTGCCCCCACTGCGTGTGGATTAAGGAGACATACGACTCAGTGGCAAAAGAATACGCTGATGCAGGGAAAATCGTCGCCCACCACTGGGAACTCGATACGAACGACGACACGCTGAGTAAGGAGGCTGAGGGGAGTATTCCGCCGGAGGAGTTCGTGCTCTACCAGAAGTATAACCCAAGCGGTGGCGTCCCAACCTTCGTCTTCGGCTGCCGCTACGTCCGAGTCGGCAACGCCTACGAGCGGGCAAACAACCTCACGGCTGAGGAACAGGAGTTCAGGAACGTGATTGAAGCGCTAGTGAGAGAGACGGGTGGCCGACAGTGAGGCTTCTGTTCGTCCACGCTGACCGGATGTGGTACCGAGTCGGCAGGAAAAGTGAGGCCGCGGAAGACATCCCCCAAAGCATGCGCGAGGCCGAGCTCACGGACTGCCTGGTCGCATTCTCCTGCGTAGAACTCTATGACGAGGAGAACCCGGCCGAAGCCGCAGAACAGATGTTTGAGGAGGTCACGAAGATGCTCGAAACCTTAAAATCTGACAGAGTGTTCATATTCCCCTTCGCCCACCTGTCCCAGAACTTATCCAAACCGGAGGTCGCGTTGAGGATTCTTAAGGAAGTGGAAAAACGACTTGCGAAAAAGGGGGCGACCGTTGTGAGGGCTCCTTTCGGGTGGAACAAGAAATTCGGCCTGGAAAGCAAAGGGCACCCGATGGCCGTCCAATCACGGTCCCTGTGCCCCAAGGTCGCGGAATGCAATCGGCGGTGCCCCTACTGCGACCGACCGCTCACAGTCTAGGAGGTGTTGTATGACGACAAAAGTTGTGACGTATGAGAAAATCCCGCAAAACGCGAAAGTGATTGAGGCATTCCCGAGCAACGGCTTCGTGAGCACCATAGCCGCCCAACGAATCATCGAGCAATTGGGCATGCAGCTTATCGGGCACATCGAGTCGGACAACACGCAAGGGATTGCGGTCATCCACAAGTCAAAGCCCTTGAGACCCATACGCATATACGCGAAAAACGACCTGGTCATCGTATACTCAGAGATGATTATCCCGCTCGATTCATTGAGCGAGTTCTCTGAGGGGCTCACGACGTGGTTCAAGAAGATACAACCGAGAGAAGTCTTCCTACTGGCAGGTGTCTCGGGAGTCGAAGTCTCAGAGGAGCATGAGATTTTGGGCATCGCAACGACCGAGGAACTCACAAAAAAACTCGAGAAGGCGAAAGTCAAAATCCTCACTGACGGGATGATTACCGGCATATCTGCCGACCTCCTCATCTACTGCATGGCCGAGCGGATACCCTGCGTGAGCCTCGTCACGGAGACCCAGTTCATCCCAGACCCGACAGCGGGAGCCTCAATGCTTCGGATTCTCAGCTCCCTCCTGCGCCTCGACATAGGTACAAAAGACCTCGACAATGCAGGCGCCCAGATTGAGTCGCGCGTAAAAGAGATAACCGCGCAGCTTAAGCGCGGCAGGGAAAAATACAAGAAGATGGAGGGCATCGGCCCCATGTACGGTTGATGCCATGACGCCCATAAAGCTTATCGCCTTCGACCTAGACGGGGTGCTCGTCGACGGCAAGGGCTCGTGGATGGAAGTCCACCGGGCGCTTGGAACGCACAAGAGGGCGGAACAACACGCCCAGTCCTTCTTCGACGGGAAGATAACCTTTGAGGATTGGGCCCGCCTCGACACGCAGCTTTGGATGGGAGTGCCCATCGCACGAATCCAGGAAATCCTAGATGGTGTTCCGCTCATGGCAGGCGCTGCGCCGACATTCGACGAGCTAAAAACGTCGGGGTATAAGACAGCCATCATCAGCGGGGGCTTAAAGATGCTAGCGGATAGGATACGTGAGACCTTCAGCCTCGATTACGCCTATGGAAACGATTTCATCGTCCGCAACGGAAAAGTCGCAGGCATCAGAGGAGACATCGACTTCTACGGGAAAGGACGCGTCCTCGAATCCGTCGCGCGCAAGGAAAACATTTCCACACGGGAGTGCGCCTGCGTCGGAGACCACGTAAACGACATACCAATGTTCCGGCTGGCGGGATACAGCATCGCATTCAACCCCAAAAGCGACGAGCTAGAGAAATACGCCGACTGCGTGATTTGGGCGAAAAACCTCACTGAGATACTGCCTTACCTCAAGCAGCAAGCGTGCACGTTGACGCAACGGACTTGACGAGCAGGTAAAATTTGGTCGGCTCGCTATACTGCTTGCCGTCCACCGTCCACGTCGAACCGGGCTTCTGCTCGACACTGAACCCAATCTTGAACTCCTTCCTCACGTACCGCTTGATGACGCTCTCAGCTGACAACTCAGGCGCAGTATAAACACCGCTACAGTAATATAAGTCGCTCTTCTCGCCGACATTCCTGCCCCACCAGCAGTCGAGGGAATACGTCGACATGATGTTACCAGAACGCTCGTTCGTCAGGTCGTCGACAAAGGAGCGGACGAGCGACTGCTTCACAAGTGAGGGGTCGAGCGTTTCTCCCACCGCCTCGATGAGGATGCCGTCTCCGATGACGTTGCAGGGGGTGATGTATACGGGGGGAGGGGCAGGTGGTTTGCTTGTTTTAAGGCACCCGGCTGAGAATACCAGAAAAAGCATGATTAGAACTACCGTTTTTTTGCTGTCCATAAGTATATCATTTAAATTTATGGTAGTTTTATATTAAAAGCGTGGAGTACTCGAAACGAATCCAGCGGATTCCGCCGTACCTGTTCGCGGAAATCGACAAGGCCATTGAGGAAAAACGCAGGAGGGGAGTGGACGTCATAAGCCTCGGCATAGGCGACCCAGACCTCCCAACACCGCCAAACATCGTAGAGCGACTCAAGGAGGCTTCCGAGAAGCCGGCAAACCACCGCTACCCCCCCTACGAGGGGATACAATCATTCCGTGAAGCGGTTACCGGATGGTACCGGAGACGCTTCAGCGTGGAACTTGACCCAGAGAAAGAGGTCGTAGCCCTCATCGGCTCAAAGGAGGGCATCGCACACCTACCGCTCGCATTCATAAACCTGGGGGATGTGGTCCTATGCTCAAACCCCGGCTACCCAGTGTATAGCATCGGCACCATCCTCTCAGACGGCGTCCCCCACCCGCTGCCGCTTAAGGCTGAAAACAGGTTTATTCCCGACCTTACCGCAGTCGAGGGGAAGACGGCACGCAAGGCGAAGCTCATGCACATCAACTACCCGAACAACCCCACCGCCGCAACAACAGACAAAAAGTTCTTCGAGGACGTGGTGTCGTTCGCACGAGAAAACAACGTCATCGTCTGCCATGACGCAGCCTACTCTGAGGTTTCATTCGGCAGCTACAAGGCGCCGAGCTTCCTTGAGGCCGACGGGGCGAAAGAGGTTGGCATCGAATTCCATTCCCTGTCGAAGACTTATAACATGAGTGGGTGGAGGATCGGGTTTGCGGTCGGTAACGAGGACGTGATTGCGGGGTTGGGGAAAGTGAAACAGAACGTAGACTCCGGCGTGTTCCAGGCAGTTCAGGAGGCAGGAACCGAAGCCCTCACCGGGCCGCAGGACGCCGTCCAAAAGAACAACCGGATACTCGAGAAGCGCAGGAACCTGATGGTCAAAGGCCTGAGGGAGCTCTCATGGGACGTTCCCAAGCCGAAGGCGACATTCTATCTTTGGATTCCCGTGCCAAACGGAGGCTCCTCGCTCGCGTTCGCGAAGAAGGTGCTGGATGAGGCGGGAGTTGTCGTCACACCCGGCGTAGGATTCGGAGAATACGGAGAAGGCTTCATCCGGATTGCCCTCACACAGTCTGAAACAAGGCTTCAGGAAGCGCTGAAAAGACTAGAAAAATTAAAATAAAGGAGAGAATGTTTGGTTGCGTCAACCAAACACTTTCAGCCAAATCTATTGACGATTCAGAAGAATCAGCCGAACAAGGAGGCTAACCCGCTTGCAGCCTCTTCTTCGCCCTTCTTCTCGTCTTCTTCCTTCTTAGCTTCCTTCGCAGGAGCCCCACCTTGCGCGGCAGCTTGCGCTGGCGCTGCAGCCGGTGCGGCGGCGATTGGCGCGGCAGTCTTGATGGCTTCCTCGATGTTCACGCCCTCAAGGGAGGCGACCAAAGCCTTCACTTTCGCTTCGTCTGCCTTAACGCCCGAGGCCGTTAAAACCTTCTTGACCCCTTCCTCGCCAATCTTCTGCCCTGCCGAATGGAGAAGCATCGCAGCATACACGTATTCCATAGTATCAATACCTCAATAAAATGATGGCTAATGTATAGGAAACACGACTATAAAAACCTTTGGGTGCCTTATTCCATGAGCCTCACGATGGTAATCCCCGCCGCAATCATGTAGACG
>CAZJQY010000109.1:0-4638 GCA_964548095.1 uncultured archaeon | reverse complement strand
GAGGTGTCGGATTATAAGGGCATCGTCGAAACCGAAGCCGTTAAACGCCGCGACGTCCTGCTGTCCCTCGAGGAGGAGTTGAAGACGCGGCTCGAGGCCGAGATTAAGGGGCTCGAGCTACGGCGGGCGGAAATCAAGCGGCAGCTTGCCGGCAAAATCGGGCCCGCTGAAAAGAAGAAGCTCCTCAAAGAGCACGAGGAAGTCGTTGCGAAGGAGCAGGCGCTCGAGGAACGGCTCCTCCAGGACATGGAGGACCTGGTCGGCGAGATAACCCGCACCGAAGGCATGTTCTGGCGCATCACCGGCGACCGGAAGGAGCTTGAGAGCCGCGGCGAAACGCTCACCACCCGGGAGGAGGAGGTGAGGCGCCGCATCGAGCGCGACGTCACCTCAATAGTCGACGACATCGTCCGGCGCAGGCGCGAGCTCATAAGCGAAGAGGAGCGGGCGAGCCTCGTCGACAAGGCGATGAACAGCTTCAAGAAGTACCTCATGAGGCGGGCGTGGGAGGAAAAGCAGCTCGAGAAGCGGCGGCGGGAGGAGGGGCTCGTAAGCGAGCTCACCGAGCGTAAAGGGCGCGTCTACCAGCGGGGGCGCACCGGAAGAATAGACCTCGTCAAGCGCAAGGACCTGCTCCTTGAGGAGCTTAAGGAGGCGAAGGCGAAGTGGATGAGGATCCTCGACAACGAACGCCTCATCCGCGAGAAGGAGACAGCCATCATCCAAAAGCGCGACACGCTCCGTCAGCTCATAACAAAAGAGCGCACTCACATCCTCTCCGAGCAGGGCAGGATTATCGAGGAGCGCAAGAATATTCTCGCATCCCTCTCCCAGAAGGAGCTTCTGCCGGGCGTCAAAGTCCCGAGCAAGGAGGAGCTCCTCCAGGAAATCGAGTTCAAGGAGAAGACCATCGACCAGGACTTCAAGCACCTCGAGGAAGAATGGGATAGGGTGGACAAGTGGCTGGAAGAGTCGAAGAAACTCGACGAGGAGCTCAGGAACCTGCGCACCCAGTGGGAGGCCCAGGAGGACCTGCGGCTCCAGGAGGAGGGGGAAATCATGTCCACGCGGGATGAGCTCGCATCCCTCAAGCAGGACGTGAAGAAGATGCTCGAAGGCGACCAACGCAAGGGAGGCTCCGATGACTGAAGACGACAAGCAGAAGAAGCCCCAAGGCACGGAACTCACACCCGAGGAAGTTGAAAAGCTAAAACTTATGGAGAAGAAGCTCGACTCCCTCCTCGGCACCCTGCAGGAGCGCGAGAAAAAGCTCGTCGACTACGAGAAGAAGCTCAAGGACCGGGATGAAGAATGGGCCCGCAAGCGCAAAGACGAGGAAGAGCGGTGGCGCAAGGAACTGCTCGACCGCGAGAAGGAAATCGAGAAGCGGGAGAAGGAGCTCGAGATGCAGAAAATCTTCCAGCAGGAGCGGGAGCTCGAGGAGAAGGAGCGCATCCTCAAGGAGATGGAAGAGGAGATAACCCAGCGGCACGAGCGGCTCATATCGCTTAAGAAGGGAATCGGGATGGAGCGGAAAGACGACGTCAAGATGCTATCCAAGGCGCTCAGTCAGAATCTCGCGGGAGTCGGAGACCAGGACATCGTCCTGCTCATCACCCCGCCCCAGCAGCACAATGATGTTGCCGTCGGCCTGACGCGCATGCTGGCCGATGAGAAGGGCAGAAGCGGCGTCTACATCACCTTCAACCGGCCCTTCGAGCAGCTGGTTGGCGACTTCAACGCCAACAACATCGACCTAGCCAAGATCATCTTCATCGACTGCATCTCCAAGATGGCTGGCAGGTTCCCCGGGAAGAAGGAGAACGCGGTCTTCATCGACAACCCATCGTCCCTCGAGGAGATTGGCATGTACGCGGAGAAAATACTCGCGCGTATGCCCGAAGACCGCTTCGTCGTCCTCGACTCAATCTCGAGCATGCTCATCTACAACGACGAGAATTCGGCGAGAGAGTTCTCGCACTTCCTAGTGAACAAGCTCCGCCTGGAGAAGGCGGGCGGGTTCCTGCTGGCGGTTGAGAAGGAGGACACCGACAAGGTCGTTGAAATCATCCAGCCTCTTGTGGACAAGGTAATAAAGCTATAAATCGTGAATAACTAAAGGAATGGACAAACGGAAATTCATGTGCCTGATGCTCGCAGTTGCAGCCTTCCTCTCCCTCGCGCACTCGGTCGTGTCCCAAGACCAGGGGATTGTCGTCGGCTCCCAGGCAATCGTCGTGAGCGCCTACCCCGGCAGATACGCCGAGACGAAAGTGCGCGTCGAAAACCATCTCGCCTTTGAGGTGGTGTTCGTTGCGGCACGAGTTGAAGGCGACCTCACGGACATCATCGGCCTTGAAAACACCCGAATGTCTCTGCCTCCAAACGGCGAAGGAGAGCTGCCGATAAAGTTTTACGTGCTCCACAAGGCGGGGGAGCGGACTTATAACGGAGACATCGTCATCTCAACCGGCTCAATCGTCAAGAAAATCCCCTTAAGCCTTACGGTCTTGAGTCCTGAGGAGCTTTTCAAGGCGAACCTGAAAGTCGAGCCCTTCACCAAGATGGTTGCGCCCGGCGGCGTCCTGAGCGTTATTGCGGATGTCGCGAACTTGGGGGAGGGCGAGATTGGGGTGACCATCGACGTCGTGGTGCAGGACCCGGAGACGGGCAGGATTGTTGGGTCCGCAAACGACTCAGTCATCGTGTCGACCGAAAAGAGCGCGGTCCTCAAGGTCTTACTGCCGGATGCCCTCGAGGAGAGGACATACCTCATCGAAGGGAAGCTGTATGCGACCAAGCAGGGGCGGGGGGGCGGCGCGATCGCATCCGCCACATCTGAAGTCATGGTGGATCTGCCGTTGTTCGACTCGCTGACGCAGTACGTGCAGGAGCGGTTGCAGCCCTCAAGACTCAAGGTCTTCTTCTCGATGGTCGTCGCCATCCTCATGATTCTCCCCATCGCCGTCCACTACCGGAGGGAGGCGGAGCGTAAAAAGCGCTATCTCGAGTCACTGAACTTTAACACCATTCCCCGGCCCGGCAAGGACAACGCATTCGTCGGGAAGGTCGCGGAGACGACGATGCGCGCGTTCATGCCCTTAGACGAGTTCATGAACCACACGCTCTGCGCGGGGGCGACGGGCTCAGGGAAGACTGTGGCAGCCCAGGTGATTGTCGAGGAGGCGCTTCTTAAGGAACGCGCAGTCATCGTGTTCGACCCGACGGCGCAGTGGAGCGGCTTCATACGCCCCTGCAAGAGCCGGGGGATGCTGAAGCTTTACCCCCACTTCGGCATGCGGAAGACTCAGGCGAGCGCCTTCAACGGCAACATCCAGGTTGTGGACGACCCACACAAGCTCCTAGACATCCGGCGGTACATGAAGCCGGGGGAGATAACGATATTCTGCCTGCATTACCTCACCTCAACGCAAATTGACCTGTTCGTCGAAAACACCGTGAAGAACGTATTCATGGCAAACCTCGAGGAGAGCACGCGATGCAAGGTCCTCATCGTCTACGACGAAGTCCACCGCCTGCTCCCCAAGTTCGGCGGAAGCGGCCGAGGCTTCGTATTCCTCGAGCGTGCCGCACGCGAGTTCCGCAAGTGGGGTGTGGGGCTTTTGCTCATAAGCCAGGTGCTCTCGGATTTCGTGGGGGAGATTAAGGCGAACATCGGCACGGAAATCCAGATGCGAACCCGCTACGAAAAGGACCTCACTAGAATCAAGCTCAAATACGACGAGAACACCATGCGCTCCGTCGTGAAAGAAAGCATTGGCACGGGCATGCTCCAGAACGCGGCATACAACAGCGGGCGACCCTACTTCGTCTCCTTCAGGCCGCTTCTGCACGACCACCACAAGCTCCCAGACGACGTCTTGGACAAATACACCTCCTACAACCGCCGCATCGACGACCTCTACGACGCCCTCCAGAAATACAAGCTGGTCGGCTGCGACGTCTTCGACTTCGAACTCGAGCTGAACCTCGCGGTCGAGAACCTCAAGCGCGGGCTCTTCGAGGTGGTCGACCTATACCTTGCCTCCCTCGAGCCCAAGCTCAGGGAGTACAAGGACAACTTCACCGTCAAGCAGAAGAGCGAGATGGAAAAGCTTGTGGAAACCGACCAGAAGTTCATCGAGAAGAGCAAGCGCATCGAATCTAAAATCGAAAAAGACGTTGAATCCCTCACAATCCTTAAGAAAGAGAAGAAGGAGGATGGGGCCTGGAAGCAGAAGCTTGAGGAGGAGCGCACCAAAATCGAGGCTGAACTGCAGGCCGAGCGGGACGAGGTGTTGATGATTACGGAGCGTCTTGCGAAGATTAAGAAGTTGGTGCGGGACAAGGAGGAGGTCAAGGCGAAGTTGGATAAGATTCGCGAGAATGTTGAAGGAGGCAGAGATGAGGAAAAACCGGATTCTCCCTGAGCGGCTTGCATTGCATGATGGTTTCCTGCTGCTGTTGCTTGCGGGATTCGTGGGTATCCTCGTGCTTCAGGTAGCCTACGCCCAGCCGCAGCCGTGTGTCGTCTCGGGGTGGGTGATGTACGATACGGGCAATCCATGCTACAGAGGTGGCGACTGCGACTGTAACATCACAAACATTACCGGCGGATTCATCGGATCTGCAAGGCCA
>CAZJQY010000108.1:0-4638 GCA_964548095.1 uncultured archaeon | reverse complement strand
TCTTAAGAAAGAAAAGGGGTTCTTTGCCGCCGGCGAGGTTTGAACTCGCGGCACCTCGGTCTCCGAAGCTTCGGGTTTTTCTTTCTTTGAACCCGAGGGCCTTTCTTTCTTTTTCTAAAAGAAAGAAAGGGGCTCCTTCAGCCGAGTGCTCTCCCAGGCTGAGCTACAGCGGCGTCGGAATTTGCCGACGACGGGGGTACTATCTCTGGCTTACGCCTTGATAGTACTTACTTGTTGTTGTGAGTGTATATGTTTTCTTTGGGGATAAAACACCTTTCTTTTGGAAAAAGAAAGGTGTTTTCCGGGAGCTCTCCCAGGCTGAGCTATAGCGGCGGGATTTTGTTAGTGTTTGTTGTTGGTATGTATAGTGGTGGATGAATTTAAATTTATTAAAGAGTTGGTGTAGGGTGTGTCTTCCATTTCGCATGCGAATGCTTAACGTGTTTTACCGGTTTTGTAGGTCATGCTCCTCGCTCTTTTAGGGTGAATTAGTTTGGTTTTTTCAGTCGATTAGCCTGTGTTTTCTGAAGAACGCCATTTTCGCTGGAATGTCTTGTTCCATTATTCTTCTTTTCGCGGGATCGTGGGCTGCGGTTAAGTGTTCGCAGAAGTCTTCGCTTGGGTCGGTTTGCGCGTACTTTGACGAAAGGGCGGCGCTCATCTTGCCGGGGTCGCAGGTCCATTTACTATGCCTCTTGTCTTCCTTCCAAGAGCTTAACGCCTGCCACTCAGACACCATCGCCAGCTGCTGTGGGGATGGATCAGAGAAAATCCGACGGTTGCCTCCGGTGAAGTCGCAGGAAAGGAGTGTCTGTTCCACGGCGTGGCAGAGTTCGTGCCCCATGTAGACGACCGGGGGCTCTTGAAACTCGTCGCGCCTGCGCATATTGGCGCTTATGGACTTTGGGATTGCATAGTAGTTGAACATCCGCTCCTCTAGTTCAGTGCCGCGGCCTGGCATGAGTCGAATGCTTTCAGGGTGCAGGTTGAAGAGACTTAGACTCCGGAAGTTCGGCCTCGCAAGGTCCCTAAGTTTTGGAGACGTCGTCTCGTACGCGCCGATAATCTCTCGGACGTCGGTGAGACGCATCTGGGGGTCAAGCTCGTAGTCGTATTTGAGGTGCACCTTAAAGCCGTGGGCAGCCTGCGTGAACTGGCTCACCGCCCTTGCGACCGCCTTCTCGTTGGAAACGTCAACTCCTGCGAGAGCCTCTTCCAGCGAGCTTGCGGGGGTCTCCTCGCGTTTCTTCCGCAGTAACCTCATCTCGTTAATAGAATGGGAAGCAGTATACTTATTCGTTTGTTAAGGCAATTCTAGGGATTCGAATTAATCTAGATAATGCCCTGTTTTGCAGGTTTTGTTTTTGCGGTGAGTGATAGTGCGGCTGCTGTTAGGCATAGTATTCCCGCGGGTATGAATGCCCACTGGTAGCTTCCGGTTGCATCGTAGACGCGGCCGCCGAGGATTGGGCCGAGGATGCCTGCGACTCCGTAGGCTGTGAAGATGAGGCCGTAGTTTATGCCGACGTTTTTGGTGCCGAAGTAGTCTGCGGTTGTTGAGGGGAAGAGTGCGAAGTTTCCGCCGAAGTTGAAGCCGACCCACGCGGCTGCGATTGCGAGGCTGATTTTTGTGGCGCCCATGTTGGTGAGGTACAGCATCATTACTCCTTGTAGGAGGAACATGATGGTCATGGCGTGGGTTCGCCCGATTCGGTCGCTTAGGGTTCCCCAGATGATGCGGCCGGCGCCGTTTGCGAGCGCGAGGATGCCGACTGCTGAGACTGCGGTTGCTTTAGCGGCTTCCGCGCTTAGTCCGCCCGCCTGCTGCATTTTTTGTGTTCCGAATTCCTTGAGGATGCCGATGACCATGAGTCCTGCCGAGGCGGCGAAGATGAACATGAGCCAGAGCATCCAGAATTGGCGGGTTGCGAGCATCTCTTTCCAGGAGTAGTCTTCTCCGCCTTTCCGGGTCGTCTTCTTCGGCGGCTCCCATCCCGCTGGCTTCCATCCGTTGGGGGGGTTTCGCAGGAGTTGGGCGCCGAGCACGACTGCTATGAGGAAGATGGCGCCGAGGTAGAGGAACGCTGTGAGTACGCCGTGTGCGTCGATGATGTTTTGGCCGAGTTTTGCGAAAATCCAGGCGCCCGCGCCGAAGCCTGCCACTGCAAGGCCGGACACCATCCCGCGTTTGTCGGGGAACCATTTCACGCAGGCTGCTATCGGGCAGACGTAGCCTAATCCTATGCCAGCCCCGCCGATGACGCCGATGGTGAGCGCAAGCCCTGTGAAGGAGCCGCTGGTTGCGGATGCGAGGATGTAGCCTAATCCCAAAACGAGCCCGCCGGCTGTGGCGACTCGGCGGGGGCCCATCGTGTCCTGCCATCTGCCGGCGAAAATCATGACGAACGCAAAGGATGCGAGGGCGACGGAGAATACGGTCTGAGTCTGCGTCGTCGAGAACCCGTAAGCCCCCTTCAAGGGGCCCACGAAGATGCTCCACGAGTAGATCGCCCCCAAGCAGAGTTGGATGAGGAGTGCGCCAAGGACGATAGTCCAGCGGTTTGGCGTTTTTCCGGTCAATTTATTTTATGATAGAATCAGGCTACGTCCACAGCGGTTCCGAGTGCCTGACCGGGGAGGCCTCTCTCGAATTTCACGAGCACGCCCCCTTTTTTCCCGTGGACTTTGGAGATTTGACCGTTTATCGCGTTCCCTGAGGGCGTCTTCCAGACGACCTTCTTTCCCATGAGCTTTTCGGCGTCTTCCTTCTTTTTCACGCCCTCGACTTCGACGACGAGCTGGTTCATCTTTTGGGTGTGCCGTCCGCTCCGGTAGTTCACGATAACGCCTTTCATCGTAGGGTAATATTATTCACCAACGAGTATTTAAACGCTACGAAATCTGTTCCCTTTAGGGAACAGTCAAACACCACTACCATGTTTTCGGAACAGATTTCGGCGCGCGAGAAAATCGTATAATCGATTTTCTGCGCGCAGGCAAACTATGGTTTGCCTAGCGTATCAAAAACGGTCGGCTAAAGCCGACAGTTTTTTATAACACTAGACCTTTTGCGTAATTAGGCCAAAATCGACATACGGAGGGCATATTTGCACAAGAGTGGCAAAATCGCTATCCTGTGCCTGTTTTTACGCTAATTATGCAAGATGTCTACTTTTAAACTTTCGTGTGTAATATTCTCCCCGTCATGGAGGAGATTCGTTTTCACGGTCGCGGGGGGCAGGGTGCGGTTACTGCCGCAACGATTCTCGCGGTCGCGGGGTTTGCGGACGGTAAGTTCACGCAGGCGTTCCCGCGCTTTGGGGTTGAGCGTCGTGGCGCTCCTGTGGAGGCTTTCACGCGCATTTCGGATGAGTTCATACGGAGGAAGAGCGCGGTGTATGAGCCGGACATTCTAGTCGTCTTGGATTCGACGCTTTTTTCCATTCCCGCCTCAGCAGGCAAGGAAAGCCAGGCTAAACCGGGCCCCGCAATATTGGAGGGCTTGAAGAGTGGGGGGACTGTCATCATCAACACGAACAAGGAGCCCGGCCACTTCAAAATCAAGGACGCGACCGTCAAGACCGTTGACGTGACGGCGCTTGCGATGGAAGTGCTTGGGAGAGACATCGTGAATACCGCGATGCTCGGCGCGTTCGCAGCATTCACGGGACTCGTGTCCACCGGGGCAATCGCCCACGGCATAAACGAGCATTTTTCGGGAAGCATCGCCCAGAAGAACATCGACCTCGTAAACAAGGTGTATGAGGCATCAACGAAGCAGAATGGTTGACTTCGGGAAGATAACGCAGCGGGTTGGGAATGTGGAAGTGACAACTGGCGCGGTCTTGCGGAGCGACGGCTCTGCTGTGAAGACGAAGACTGGGGGCTGGAAGAGCATGCGCCCGGTGACCGACCACGCTAAATGCATTGCCTGCGGGATGTGCTGGACGTTCTGCCCTGAGGGGTGCATTCACAAGCGTAAGGAGGACGGGAAATTTCAGGCGGACTACGACTACTGCAAGGGGTGCGGCATCTGCCCGACAGTCTGCCCAGTCAAATGCATCACCATGGTGGCCGAGGAAAAATGAAGAAGCTGCTTGAGGCGTCTCACGCCATTGCTGAGGCCGTGAAGGCTGTGCGCCCGGACGTCATCGCAGCCTACCCGATTACCCCGCAGACGCACATCGTCGAACGGCTCTCGGACTTTGTAGCCGACGGCGACCTCAAGACACAGTACATAAACGTCGAAAGCGAGTTCTCAGCCTTATCCGCCTGCCTCGGCGCAACGGCAACGGGAGTGCGCTCGTACACGGCAACCTCCTCCCAAGGACTCGCCCTCATGCACGAAATACTCTTCATCGTCTCGGGCATGCGGCTTCCAGTCTCCATGACGGTCGTCAACCGCTCGCTATCAGCCCCAATCAACATTTGGAACGACCACCAGGACTCAATCGCCGCCCGCGATGCGGGATGGCTCCAACTCTACGGGGAAACCGCCCAGGAGGGACACGACCTCTCCATCATGCAATTCAAGATGTCCGAAAACGAGAAGGTGCTGCTTCCCTCCATGGTCTGCATCGACGGGTTCACGCTCTCCCACGTCTACGAACCCGTCGCAACGCTCAGCGAGGAGGAAGT
>CAZJQY010000107.1:0-4641 GCA_964548095.1 uncultured archaeon | reverse complement strand
AGGGAGCTTGGCATCCCATGCGTCATCGGCACCGAGCGGGGGACGCACGTCGTAAAAGACGGCCAGAAGGTCACCGTATCGTGCGCTGAAGGAGAGAAGGGCCTGGTCTACGACGGGATTCTCCCGTTCAGCGTCAAAACAATCGACGTGGCGCGGCTTCCAAGGCCGAAAACGAGGATTATGATGAACGTCGGCATACCCGAGAACGCCTTCGAGCAGGCTCAGATTCCAAACGACGGCGTAGGCCTTGCCCGGGAGGAGTTCATCATCAACTCCTACATCAAGATTCACCCGCAGGCCCTCCTCGACTACGAGATAATCAAGAAGGACCCGAAAAACCACGCAATCATCGCAAGAATCGACGAGCTCACGGAAGGCTACGGCAACAAGGCCGAATATTTCGTTGACAGGCTCGCGCAGGGGATTGCCCAGATTGGTGCCGCCTTCTACCCCAAAGACGTCATCGTCCGGCTCTCAGACTTCAAGAGTAACGAGTACGCGAACCTCATAGGCGGGCAGCTTTACGAGCCCGTCGAATCGAATCCCATGATTGGGTGGCGGGGGGCGTCCCGCTACTACGACGACAAGTACCGGAAGGCGTTCGCGCTTGAGTGTAGGGCCTTCCTTAAGGTGCGCGGGATGATGGGGCTTACGAACATTAAAGTCATGGTGCCCTTCTGCAGGACGCCGAAGGAGGGTAGGCAGGTCGTCGCGGAGATGAAGAAGAACGGCCTCGTGCAGGGCAGAAACGGCCTCGAAATCTACGTCATGTGCGAGATTCCCTCAAACGTCGTCTGCGCCGACGAGTTCAGCCAGATATTCGACGGCTTCTCGATTGGGACGAACGACCTGACGCAGCTCACTCTCGGCCTCGACCGGGACTCAGAGCTTGTCGCCCACATCTACGATGAGCGGGAGACTGCGGTAAAGCGGATGGTTGCGAGCGTCATCAAGTCCGCCCGCAAGTATCACAGGAAAATCGGCATCTGCGGGCAGGCGCCGAGCGACTTCCCGGAGTTCGCCGAATTCCTGGTGGAGTGCGGCATCGATTCGATGAGTTTGAACCCGGACACCGTCTTGAAGACGCGGCTTCTTGTGGCGAGGAAGGAGAATTCATTAGCGCATAGGAGAAATCGGTAATGCGTTCGGTGGAGGTGTTCATTCGCCGAAGTCGAACCGCCCCTGTTTGTCTTCCCGTATTGGGCGTCCGATGGATTTCACGCGGCTGAACCATATCCCAAGCTTCTTCTCCCTGCTCATGTTCGGCTCCCCCAAAGCGTTCATGCCTTTTACGGCTTCGGCCGTGAACTTGGGGAGCGAAAGCAGAAACTCATCGAGTTTTACGTTGTCTGGCGGCGTGAGCGTGCCTGCGGGAGGCATATTGTTCGCTATAAGATGGAAGGCATCAGGCCGGCTTCGGTATATGAGGAGCGCCCAATCCATATCGATCGGCTTAAATTCCCCCCTCTCTGATGTCATGGTGTTTGCTGGAATCGCGGCCGCCGAGTTGTAGGCGAGCATCCGATAGTATATCTCTCTCATGCAGCCGGGGTTGTCGCCGGAGGGTTGGTAGCGTGTGAGTCCGGTGTCGCATCCCTCGAGGACTTTTGTCTTGATGCTCAGCGTCTCTTGCGTTAGCGGTAGTCCAAGCCTCCTAAGATGTCGCATAATCGCTATTTGTTCGTGCAGGTTCCTGCCTTCTGATGGCACTACCTGAAGTGCTTGAGGCAGCTTGTGCTCCTGCGCTGAGAACTCCAGGGCGTCTACTATCGCGTCGAAGGCTGATGGGTCGAGCTTTGCGGAACGCTCGAGGGTGTCGAGCAGGTCCCGGTCGAGGTTTGGGTGGAAGTCTGCGGAGTATATCCGGGTTGCGCTGAGGACTTTTCCGAGCCGGTCCCTGCATCCTGCCGTATCAGCGGCCTCATGCAATGCTGCGATGCGGCGCTCCCTCTCCGACCTCGTGCCGTCGGTGAACAAATCAAGCTGCCGGGGCTTGTTTCTTTCAACGGGCATTGCATAATCTATCGGGGAGAGTTTGAATAAATATCGATGAGGTCAATATTTTCCTTATGCTCTCAATTATCGCCCCCGTCAATTCGCCTGATGAGGTCAAGCCGCTTGTCTCGGCTGGGGCGGACGAGCTATACTGCGGTCTCATAGACGCTGCGTGGAACCGGAAGTACTCTCCCGTCTGCTCGCCGAACAGGCGTGAGTGGCGGCAGGCGAACCTTAAAAGCTTTCGGGAGCTTGCGGAGGTTGTTGCGGCGGCGCATGCGTCTTCTGTTCCCGTCTCCCTTGCCTTGAATGCGCCCTACTTCACCCAAAACCAGGAGAAGGATATCGTCGCCTACGTCCGGAAGGCGGTCTCCTGCGGAGTAGACTCGCTGATGGTCGCTGACGTTGGGACTTTCCTGCTTCTCAAGGAGTTGGATTTGGACGTCGAACTTCATGCGTCTTCGGTTGCCGGCGTATACAACGCGCAGGCTGCTTCATTTTTCCGGCGGCTTGGCGCCAAGAGGATTATCCTGCCGCGGGACCTAACGCTTGCGGAAATACATTCCGTCACGAAGGCTCGCCCAGACATCAAGTTTGAAGTGTTCATCCTCTACAACCGCTGCCTGTTTTCAGACGGCTTCTGCACGTTCCTCCACGGGGACGAGTGCTTCGGGCTCGGGGAAAACGCCTGCACGAAAACCTACGCGATTAAGGCAAATTCCTGCAGAGGAGGCTCAACCAGAAACATCCGCAGACTCGACTCAGCATACCACACCCAACAAGGCATAAACCAAAATCTCTCTTTCACATGCGGACTGTGCGCGCTTTACGACCTCGCGAAATGGGGCGTCCATGGAGTTAAAATAGTCGGGAGGGCTAAACCACTGTGGATGAGAGAGCTTGGCGTGAGGATGATAAGGAAGTTTCTACGCCACATCGATGAGGATAATCCAAGCCGCAGAAACTTCATTCGCGACGTCAGGAGCATAGTGGAGAATACAGTCTTCGCGGACGTACGGCGCCCGTGCACGGACTTGAACTGCTTTTATCCGGAGGTGCTGAGGTGAGGGAGGCGGCGGTTGGCGTTCGGGGCATTCGCGAGCTTAGAGCTTACGCGGGCTCCTACTCCCGCGTCTACTTTGGAGCGGAATTCTGCGAGCGCCTGCTGCCGACGCCGGGAGAGGTAGCGCGCGCGCTCAGATTCTGCGGAGAAAAAGACAAGGCGTTCACGCTCGCAATGCCGTGCCTCACCGACAGGGGTCTTGCTGGCGCGAGGAAGCTTCTTGCGCGCCTTCCAGAGGGGACCGAGGTGGTCTTAAACGACTGGGGCCTGCTCGAAGACTTAGAGGAGTTCAACCTCACGCCGGTCCTCGGCAGGCTGCTTGTCAAATACCGGCGGGATCCCCGCGTCGAGGAGGTTTACGGCATCCCCGCGCAATGCGGATGCGTCCTGCATTCGTCGGCTCTGACGCAAGAAAGGTTCACCGGGCTTTTGAGGAAGCTCGGAGTCTGTCGCATTGAATTGGATAATCCCCCATTCAGGGTCGACCACGGAAGCCTCAGGGGATTCCGCGTCTCAGTGCATCTGCCCTACGTCTACGTCACGACTGGACGCCAGTGCCTCACAAACTACTTCGCGGACGGAGTCTTCGGAATACGCCCTTGCGGGAAAGCCTGTCTCAGGCACTCCTTCACGTGGGAGAGCCCGGACTTCCCGACTCCCCTCGTTCATGCGGGAAACACCCTCTGCTATGTGAACGAGGCTGAGCCTGCCGGGAAAAAGGCGGACAGGCTCGTCTACCATCCGACTATCCCCTGACTTTCGCGCCGCTCCCCACCGCGTTGAACGACCTGAAGAAGTCGAGGGCGCTCTGCCTGGTTGCCGCCGTGATTTTGTTCTTGGAAGCATCAGGAAGCGAGAGCAGTTCCCCCTTGAAACCCTTCAGGCTGTGCTTGATGTTTTTGGCGATGAGCTCCTTCTGCGATATCTTCGGCTTCTTGGCGAGCATCTTTTTGGTGTGCTCGCACTCAAGCGTCCACGCGTTCATCCTGCCGACGAGCTCCGGCGGCAGGTTTTCGATGACGATGTTCTGCCAGTTGGTGCCGACGTTGCCCTTAAGGATTCCCGTCTCGATGAGCAGGTGCATGAGCCGAAGCGGCGTCCCCGTGATGCCGTGCTGGGCAACGCGCACGCCCAACGGCTTTATGGCATCCGCGATGGCTTTCGTCCGCTCGATGTCGATGCCGACCTGCTCGACGATGTTGCCCTGCTCGTCGAAGATGTTCCCGTGGATGCTCCCGTTGTTGGTTGCGAGCAGGTCCGGCTTAACACCCTGCTCGTGCAACGCCTCGATGAAGGCGACCGCCTCATCGACAGTCGTTAGCATTTTCGTGCCGTCCGCGTTCGTCCTCCCGACTTCGCCGACTTCCACTTCGAGGCTCGCCTCCTTTGGGATGAAGTCCACGAGCTTTACGGTTATGTCGATGTTGTCTTTGAGCTGCTCGCGCACGGTCTTCCCGTTGAAGTTGAAGTTGTGGCTTGCGTCAATCGCGTATGAGGTGAATCCTGCCGCGACTTCCTGTTCGATGAGGGTTTTCGCCGAAGCGTAGGCTTCGGGGGTCGTGTCTTTTATGCCGATGTGGTCG
>CAZJQY010000106.1:0-4653 GCA_964548095.1 uncultured archaeon | reverse complement strand
GGTTCACGCTCTCCCACGTCTACGAACCCGTCGCAACGCTCAGCGAGGAGGAAGTCCAGAAGTTCCTGCCGAAATACAAGCCCGTGCACGCGGTTCTCGACCCAGATGACCCGCTGACGCAGGGCCCCATCGGATTCCCCTCCCACTACATGGAATTCCGCTTCACGCAAGAGAAGGCCATGAAAGACTCACTTGAAGTCATCGGCAGCGTCTACAAGGAGTTCTCGAAGAAGTTCCCGGTCGAGATACCAAACTCCCGACCCAAAAGCTACTGGCACATCGAGGAATACCGGGCAGAAGACGCGGAAATACTTTTGGTCGCGATGGGCTCAGTCTGCGGGACCATAAAAGACGTCATCGACATGCAGCGGAAAAAAGGCGTCAAAGTCGGCCTCGTAAAGCTCGTAACCTACCGGCCGTTCCCCGGAGAGATTGTGAAAAACGCGCTCAAGAACGCCCGGAAAGTCGCAGTCATCGAAAAGGCCTTCTCGCCGGGAATGGGAGGCGTGCTTTTGAGCGAAATCGCGGGCGCACTCTACGAGGCCGGCAAGCGGCCGGCGCTTCGCAGCTTCATCGTCGGGTTGGGAGGCCGCGACGTGACGCTCGAACACATTGGAAAAATCATCTCGATGACCAAGGACGATAAAGGAAGCAGGGAGGAGTGGGTGTTTTGAGATGGCAATAGCAGGACTTCCCGAGGAGGAGTACTTTTCGGCGGGGCACCGCGCATGCGCCGGGTGCGGCGCTGCGATAGCACTGAGGCTGCTCACGAAAGCTGCAGGCAAAAACACGATACTCGTCGAGTCAACGGGGTGCATGGAAGTCGTCTCGACCCCGTACCCTGAGACCGCATGGAAGCTTCCGTGGATTCACGGAGCCTTCGAAAACAACTCATCGATTGGCGCAGGCATCGAGTGCGCCCTCAAAGCCCTCGGAAAAGAGGACGTAAACGTCGTCGTCTTCGGCGGAGACGGCGCAACCTACGACATAGGATTCGGAGCACTCTCCGGGACGCTCGAGCGGGGCCACAACCTCACCTACATCTGCTATGACAACGAAGGCTACATGAACACCGGCATACAGCGCTCAAGTTCTACGCCGTTCGGCGCGTCCACGACGACGTCGCCTTCCGGCAAAGAAAGCTTCGGCAAAAGCCAGTGGAAGAAGGACATCGTCCACATCATGGCGATGCACGGAAGCCCCTACTGCGCGCAGACGAGCATCGGCTTCCCCCAGGACGCATTCAAGAAAATCAAGACCGCCATCGAGACGAAGGGGCCGACGTACGTGAACCTCTTTGCACCATGCCCGACAGGGTGGAGGCACGACACCGCCGTTACAGTCGAAATCGCCAAACTCGCCGTCGAGACGGGAGTTTACCCCATCTATGAGATAATCAACGGCAAACACAAGGTGACGCGGCCGACGAACGTGGAGGCGGTGAAGCCCGTCGAAGACTACCTGAAGCTCCAGGGGAGATTCAGGCACCTGTTCAAGCCGGAGCGAAACGAGGTTGTTTTGGCCCGGATTCAGGAGCAGGTTAAAGCCAACTTAGCCTACATCCTGAAGTGTCAGGCAAACGGGTTGTGAGGTCTCGTACCTTTTTATATAGTACTTCCCATAAGTAATTCCATTTTTGAAGCCAGAATTTTTTGACAAAATATAAAAAGTTAGGTGAGGGTGATGGATTCAATAGTATCAGATGTTATACAACGGGCGAAGTTTGAAGTGCAGAAGCCAGACGTAACCCCCAATAAGGGTTCTGACGTTACCACAGACGAGGAACTGCGCAGAATCGTTGAAGGCATCAAGACGTCAATCAAGGTCGTCGGCACAGGCGGCGCGGGCTCGAACACCGTCGAGCGGCTCGTCGAGATGGGCATCGAAGGCGGGGACGTCATCGCCGTCAACACTGACGCACTGGACCTCTTAAACACTCCCGTGCCGATCAAGGTTTTAATCGGCACCAGCATCACCGGCGGCATCGGAGCCGGCAACGACCCGGAAATCGGGGAAGAGTGCGCTGAAGCAGACCTCGAAAAGATTTCTCACACCCTCTCCGGCTCGGACATGGTGTTCGTCACCTGCGGGCTCGGCGGCGGAACCGGCACGGGCTCAGCCCCCGTCATCGCGGAAGTCGCACGCGACCTACAGGCGTTAACCATCGGCATCGTGACCCTCCCATTCACGGTTGAAGGGAAGATACGAGCCCGAAACGCATTGCGGGGCCTAAAGAAGCTCAGGAAATACGCAGACACCGTCATAGTCATACCAAACGACCGGCTCTTGAACATAGCGCCTAACCTGCCGCTGAATACTGCCTTCAAGGTCGCGGACGAGCTGCTCGCAAACGCCGTCAAGGGCATCACCGAGATGGTGACAAAGCCTGGGCTAGTGAACCTCGACTTCGCAGACGTCCGCACGGTAATGCGCGACGGCGGAAGCGCGATGATCGGCCTCGGCTCCTCGGGGAAGGACACTCCCATGGGAGAGCGCTCGAAGGAGTCGGTCGAGAAGGCGCTTGAGTCGCCACTCCTTGACACGGACATATCCTCGGCCACCGGCGCCCTCATCAACATCACCGGGTCCCGGGACATGACACTCGAGGAAGCCGAAGACATCGTGAGAAGGGTTGCAGAGCGCATCGACGGAAACGCCCAAATCATCTGGGGTGCGCTCATCGACGATTCAGTCGACCGGAACGTCATCAAGACGCTCGTCATCCTGTCAGGCGTACGAATCCCCGGATACGAGGAGGAGCTTGAGGAGCGCGTCGAGAAAGCGACGTCGGAAGACCATCTGGACATAGGGTTGAAGAGCATCTAGTGTCGCGAGCGTAAAATGGGATTACAGGAGAAGATTAGCATTGCGTACAGCGAGACCAAGCGGATTCTTCGGTGCACGAGGAAGCCGAAGAAGACGGAGTTCAGTGAGACGGCCAAGATTACTGGGTTGGGCATCATCGTCATCGGCGCAATCGGATTCATCGTGTTTTTAATCGCGCAATTAACATTGAATATACTTTAAAATGGGGATATACGTCGTGAGAGCGACTGCAGGGCAGGAGCGGGTTGTCGCAGAGATTATGTACCGTGAGGCATTAGCCCTCCGCAACGAATTCGAGACGCTGGGTAAGGCAGTTTACGGCGTCCTCTACACAACCGGCCTGAAAGGCTACATCCTAGTTGAGGCGGACAGCCCCGGGACGGTCGAAGACCTTGCGCGAAACGTCCCGAAGACCAAGGGGTTGCTCCTTAAGAAGCGTGGTGACCTCTCGTCTGCAGGCGTGATAGCCATAAGCGAGCTTGAGGAAATACTTGAGCCAACGCCCGTTGTCAGCGAAGTGAACAAGGGCGACCTCGTCGAGCTCATCGCAGGGCCCTTCAAGAACGAGAAGGCCCGTGTCGCCCGCATCGACAGGGACAAGAACGAGATAACCGTCGAGCTCATCGAGGCCGCGGTCCCAATCCCCGTCATCGTGCGCGGCGACGACATCAAGATTATCCACCAGGAGGAGGAAGAAAAGTGAGCGTAAAGACAGTTGACGCATTGGTTGATGGAGGAGCCGCGAACCCCGGTCCGCCGCTAGGCCCGTCCCTCGGCGTCTTGGGAGTGAACACAGCCAAAGTCGTCGCAGAAATAAACGAGAAAACCAAGGACTACAAGGGGATGAAAGTCCCAGTCAAGATTATCGTCGACCAGGCAACGAAAGCCTTCGAAGTCAAGGTCGGCAGCCCCCCCGTATCCGCCCTCATCAAGAAGGAGCTCGGGATTGAGAAGGGGGCGAAAGACAAGTCCCCCGTCGGAAACCTCACTTTCAAGCAGCTTACGAAGGTTACGAACGCAAAAAAAGAATCGCTGCTCGCCAAAGACCTGAAGGCCGCAATCAAGGAGGTGACAGGCGTCTGCCAGAGCTTGGGCGTCACCGTCGAAGGCCGGCCGGCGAAGGAGCTCATGCAGGAGATAGAGGACGGCCGCTTTGACGGCGTCATCTCCGGCAAAACCGACGTCATCCCGGAGCGCAAGGAAGTCAAGGCTGTCGAGAAGATGAAGATTATCGTCGAGAAGAAGCCTGAGGTCGCAGAGAAGGCACCGCCCGCCACCGAAACTAAGGAGGATGCGCCAGCTGCGAAAGAGAAAGATAAGGATAGGAAGCAGCCTGAGAAAGACAAGAAAGGCTGATTTTAATACTGACTCAGCGGGGGGTAGCGGGAGAGTAACCCGCTATTTCCTGCTTTCCTCGACGAGCTTCTCAACGACTGACGGGTCGGCGAGTGTTGTCGTGTCTCCGACTTCCTCTCGGCCTTCAGCAATCGCTCGGAGAATCCTTCGCATGATTTTGCCGCTGCGCGTCTTCGGGAGGGCGTCGGCGAACTGGAGGACGTCGGGTTTAGCAATAAGTCCGATGACCTTGCGCACCTGCTCGGAAAGCTCTTTCTTGAGTTCTGCTGAGGGCTCGTTTCCTTTCTTCAGGGTGACGAAGGCGTACAGTCCCTGCCCCTTGATTTCGTGGGGCATGGGGACGACCGCCGCCTCCGCAACCTTCGGGTGGCTTACCAGAGCCGACTCGACTTCCGCAGTGCCGATTCTATGTCCTGAGACGTTGATGACGTCGTCGATTCTGCCCATGAGCCAATAGTCGCCGTCTTCGTC
>CAZJQY010000105.1:3092-4666 GCA_964548095.1 uncultured archaeon | reverse complement strand
AGCCCCCGCGGGTAGATGCTGAAGCGCGAGAGGTGCCTCGGATGAGAGTCGACGGGATTCGCTCCCCAATACACGACGAGGTCGGCGTAGTTTGCAACCATCCCCAGCGTGCAGGAGGGGATACCCACCATCTGCTCACCCAAGATGGAGGGGCCGTGGCAGTGGCTCGACTGGCTGTCAATGAAGCCGGAAATCTTCTCCGCGATGTCGACGCCAGCCTTCACGGCCTCACAGCTTCCCTCCGAGAAACCGTAGATGAGGGGACGCTCGGCTGAAGAAAGAATCTCCGCAGCCCGTTCGAAAGCCTCATCCCAAGAAAGCTCAGAGACTTTGCCCCCCGAGCGCTCGAGGGGTTTCATGATGCGGTACTCCCTCCCCTCTCCAATCTCCATGAACTTCGAGCGTCCGACGAGGCATGCGCCTCGGACGTCTGTTATCCTTCCGTTTTCGACGTTTACGGTTATGTCGTCGCATCCGCATCCGCAGACCGGGCACGTCACTTCCTTGTGGATCATTTTTTTATCTTGAGTTTTCCTTTTCCCCCGAAGCTGGTGTCTCCCTCAAAGATGATGTATTTGTTATCCTCAGATGATTTCGTGAAATAGAGGGGCGGTTTATACTGTTTGTCGGAGACCAGTATTTCTCCTCCTGACATGGCGTAGCCCGTCCGCTGCCCGGTTCCTCCAACGCGGATGATGCCGCCTCGCATGTAGCTTCCCGAGAAGTCCTCTGCCCTCCCTTCGACGACAATCTCTCCGCCGGCAAGCCCCACGCCCACTTCAGTCCCAACGTTTCCTTTCACCGTGATTCGCCCGGCTTTCATGCCATCGTGAACGCCCCGCATGCTGCATCCGATGTATGAGCATGCATTCCCGGCGACGACGATTTCCCCGCCCTCCATGTTCGTGCCAACCCACGAGCCCGCGTTCCCTTCGACCGTGATTCTCCCACCGCGCATGTATTCTCCAAGGTGGTAGCCGACGTCGCCCTTTACCGTAATCTCCCCCGCCGCCATTGCCTCGCCAATCCGCTTAAGCTTCGCAGTTGACTTCTCGACGACGATTGCCTGCTCGTCGGCCTTCTTCGCGAGCTCGCCCTTTATCTCGAAGACGTCTCCGAGTCTGAGCTTCCGTTTTCCGGCGTACACGATGAGCGCCGTTACGTCGCCCATTTTTTTCCCGGCGACTGACTCCGGCTTTACTATCTCCGCCTCCAATCCGACGGCTGGCATCTCCTTTACGGTGAGGGTCAGCGTTTTCATGCAGTCACCTGATAGTTTGAGAGGCAGACGGAGTAGTAGTTCTTGAAGAATACTGCCATCTCCTCGTCGAGTTTTTTCGTGTCAAACTGTTTCACGTAATGAGTTGTCTTCCCGGGGAATGAGGCGACGACTTCCTTCTCCTTCACCGCGAACTCCCCGCCGATTATGGCGTAGTCGGCGCGCGAGAACCCCTCCTCGATGCCCGATGACAGGTCGTAGACGGCAACGTCGGCGCGCGCCCCCTCCGTTATGCCCCGGTCCTTCAAGCCGAGGATTTTGGCTGGAGCGTATCGTGTTATCGTCGCGACGTCGT
>CAZJQY010000105.1:0-3082 GCA_964548095.1 uncultured archaeon | reverse complement strand
CAATCGAGTATAGCGTTGTCTTCTCGGAGACCGCCTTATTGCATCCGTCGGCGTAAGCATCCCTCTTCTTTTTGTCCATGAGCCACGAGATGATTCGCGGGTACCTCATGAACGGCGCCGCGTTCGGGTGGTCGGTGGACAAGACGACTCTTTCGAGGTCTTTTGCGAGCAGCGCGAGCTCAAGGCCCACCGCCCACTGGATGGCGTTCACGGGGTGGTCCCGGTGGTAGTGGATGGGCACGATTCCCGCCCCGTGTTCGAGTTCGACGTCGCCGTCGTTCCACTTCTCCTTAAGGAGGAAGGAGAGGTACTGTTCGAAGGGCGCGTCTGCCGTGAGCGTTGTGGTCTTGTCGTGGGTGATTTGCCCGATGTCGAAGGTTATCTTATCGTTTCCGTTCACGTAGTCTATAACCTCTTTCGCCTTAGACTCAAACTCCTTCCAAGAGTTTCCGCCGTAAGATGAAAACTGGAGGTGCGCGACGTGCATGCGCGATTTTGCAAGCTTCAACTCCGCGAGCGTGCTCTTCACGTTCCCGTAGTATCCCATGCCGTTTAAGTGGACGTGGATGGGGTGGGGGAGCTTCAGTTCCTCGGCCGCCCACTCGAGGTTTGTGATGATGTCTCCCGGCGTTATGTCTAGTTTCGGAATCTTCGAGTCTGGTAGCGTCCTCTTCTGGCCCCACAGCCATGCGAGGTATGCGCCGGGGGCGACGAGCTTTATGCCGTAGGTTTTGGTTCGGTCGAGCATCCACGCGCAGTAGTCCTTAAGCTTCTCGCGGTCGCCGTCGTGGATGAACTTCGCGGCGAGGTAGTTGTTGCCGAGAAGGAGGAGCGCGGCCTTGTCCATGAGCGGTATGTCGTTGAGCTCATCGTGGGTGTGTTTGGCCTTAAGCGGCGAGACCGCCGGCTCGGTCACGTGGCTGTAGCCTAAGAGGGCGTACTGGTAGCCGGTGAGGAAGGTTGACGGGCACGAGAAGCCGGTGCCAGAGCGCGTGTGCTCTGTCTTCGCCCACACGACGGTCTTGTCTTCGGGGCGCAAAAGCCGCGCGGAGTTGATTGCTGAGCCTGCGACGTGCGTGTGGATGTCCACGCCTCCGCACATGAGCACTTTTCCCTTCGCGTTGATGACAGTCCTCTTCTTCGACTTTATTTTATCGACTATCCTCCCTTCCTCGATGAGCACGCTCATCACGTCGCCGTCGACTTTCGTCGCCGGGTCGTAGACTTCCGCGTTCCTGATTTCTATCGCTGTCATATCAAAAACCCTAAACGAAGTCTATCACCCCGAATGGGCAGGCGTCCTTGCACACCGAGCAGTTGTGGTCGTCGCCGAGCCTCTTGCACTTCTTGAGGTTCACTATCTTCACCTTCCCGTCGACGACCTTGAAGACGACGTCCTCTGATTCCGGGTCCCTGCCGCCGCCCGAGTCATAGGCTGAGGTGACCGGGCAGACGATGACGCAGTTCCCGCAGCCGTTGCAGCGGTCGTAGTCCATGACGTGCCCGCTCTCCAGCGCATTGCCGAGCTTTCCTAGCATCTCTCCTAAGGCTTCCCGCTTCCTCTTGTAGCCCTCCTCGAGAAGCGGCACACACTTTACAGGGTCAACGCTCTTCTTCAAGAGCTTCATGGCGAAGCTCATGCACGATTCTTCCCCGCATTTCTTGCAGTTTGTCTGTGGGAGGAGTTTGTAGACGTCCATCACGTTCGCCATCTTACTTTTCCACCACCCATTTTTCCTGCAGGAACTTTTGTATGCCAGATGAATCTCTCGGGCCTACGAGCACCTCCCACCCTGTATCGTCTTCGATTGTCCCACGAAGGTGGGATGCGAAGAGGGGTATTACGAGCTTCTTGTGTTTTACTTTCTCGGCCACCTTGTTTTCGGCGAGGGCTTCCTTGATTTTCGCAGCAGATAAATCTCCCGTGGCGACGGCGGTGTCGACTGCGAACCCCTTAGTGTTTATTACCAGAACGTAGGCGTCCAAGTTCGCCCTCCTCAGGTCCCCCTCGACGGTGAAGTAGGTGAGGGAGAAGTTGGTTGTGACGAGAACCGGCGAGCTTTCTTTTGGGTTGCCTACAACGTACAGTTTCGCCTCAATCTGCGGTTCGCTTCTCGGGTCCGTGTAGATGCACTGCCTAAGCGTCACCAGCGGAAGTATTGACCACGGCTCGATTGAGTGGAGTATGAGCAGGCTTGCGAAGCGGTCCATGAGCAGTCCCGCCACAATCGACTCGTAGGTTCCGGCGGCGACCTCATCAGGGTTGCCCACCCATACTGCTGCGGGCGCTCCCATGAGCGGGTAGCCGACTTCCTTGGTGCCCTCGATGGCTGAGCGGCGGAGCATAACGAACCTGTTTACTGTCTCGCCAAAGCCTTTTCCGGCGGTAGCGAGCCCCGGGTCAAGAATTATCCTGTCGTAGGCGAGGCTTGCGGCAATCGTCCCCAGCTCGTCAAGGTTCTGCGAGTATACCACAACAGGTACATTGTGCTTTTTCGCAAGCTCGGAAACCTTGCGCCAGTTTTCTTTCGTCGCCGCGTAGATGAGGGGGTTGCGTGCTGCGACCTGCGTGAGGCCGGCCTCCAAGGCGGCGGGGTTGAAGGAGCAGAGGATGAGAGGCCCATCATATGCGTCTGCCACCTTCTTCACGAATGCCATATATTTCGCCGGGTCGTCGGTTGCGCAGCGAAGTGCCAGCCCGTCGAGTCTGAGCATCTCTCCCATCCGGTCGACTGCGAAGCTTTTTACGAAGGCGATGCGCCGTAAGACCTCGTCTTCGCCCATGGCATCGCTTACGTCTATTATGAGCTTCACAGGCGTGAAGAACTTGAGCTCATGACGGTAGAGAACCTCCTCGCCGCCGACCGCGAGCGTTTTGCCTCCTGACCCAATCAAAACCTCCCTGACTGGCGGCGTCGTCTTCTCCTCAAGAGCCTTCTTGTTTCCGGGTGTTAGGTAAGGGCAGAGCTTAATCTGCGCCTGCCGTCCCACAAGCTTTAACGCAAAGCTCATGCACGTCTGCTCGCCGCATTCCTTGCAGTTTGTCTTCGGAAGAAGCTTATACGCCTCCATCGCGGAAATC
>CAZJQY010000104.1:0-4693 GCA_964548095.1 uncultured archaeon | reverse complement strand
AAACCGGGCTCATACACACGTGCTCAGACATCGTTATCATGGGCGGGAAACCCCTCTACGCTTTGAACAGCATGCAGGTGGACTCCATAGAGCAGGCTAGGGAAGTCGCTGAGGACATCAAGAAACAAAGCCTTGGACTTGGGGTTCCGATTGTCGGCGGCAACACGCAGATGGAAAACGAACTCACCCCCTGCATATCCTTCACGGTCGTTGGGAGGCTCGTCACCGCGCCCGTCGCGGACTCTGGCGCGCGCATCGGCGACAAAATCCTTATGCTCGGCGACGTCGTCGAAGGCGAGATTGGGGAGCGCGTCTTCCGCGCGAAAACGAAATACGAGACTTACCTTGAGATACTGAAAGGCGGCGTCCCAGTCCACGCCTCCAAAGACTGCTCTCGCGGAGGATGGTTCGGAAACCTCTCCGAGATTCTCGTGAAAAGCAAGCGCGGGGTTCGCATCACGAGCATCCCCTACCCGAGGATTACGCGCTACATGGGAACTTATCTCATATCCGTCCCAAAGGACGCCGCCCAAGACGCCGTCGCCATTGCCGCATCACGGAGGTGCCCCATCGTCGAAGTGGGTGTCGTCACCAAAGAATTGAAGATAGCCTTAGGTAGGAAGACCGTCGTCTCCGAGAAGAAGATGGGCGAGCTCATACGGCGTATGCCGTACCGGCGCCCGCGGACTTAGGCGGTTTACCGCACTTCGTAGATGACGGAATCCGCCGTCTCAAAATAGACGCTGAAGAGACTGGACGCTTTTATCTCGTTTACGAGGTCCTTCCACTTGACGGAACAGTATCCTGGGTTCTCTCTTTCGCTGCATCTCTTCAGGCAGGAGAAGTCAACGACTACGTACGTGAACCCCTTGCGCGTGAGCCAGCTGTGGAGCTCGTCAGCGGACACGTACGGGAGCTTTTCCTTGAAGGATAGGAGTTCCCGGTCCCAAGGGTATGTGAGCTGGTCGAATCCTATGACATAGTCCTCGGAGTAGCATGCCGTGTGGACTGCCGTGTTCGGCGGAAGTTGTTTGAGCGTCAGGTAGGACTTAAACTGGTCTTCGGAAAGCCATGACCCATACGGCCACGTGGAGGTCTGGACGACGTATTTCGGGACTCCGGAAGTTATGAGGACGCCCACGAGGACGGCAGCAAACAGCGGCGCGCGCAGGCACCTGTATTTCGTCATCGACTCGAGAAGCTGTAGGAGCCCTGTTGCGCACACGATTGCGATGGGGATTGCGAGGAACGTCCAAAAGCGGGATGGGGTTACGTTGATTGGGAGGACCGCTGATTCAAGACCAACGAAGGCAACAGCCAACCACGACAGGGATATTACCAGCCACTGCTTCTTGAGGACTGTCCTCTTGAGGATAATCGAGGCCAAGGAGACGAGGAGCAACCAAACCAACACTTCACCTATGCCCTCAGGCTGGGGGATGTGCGTGGGAATCGCCGCATGAACCAGGCTGGAAAGCCCGTAGGTTCTGCCGAGGTCAAATGCCGTGGAACCGAGGTTTGTAAGAAACGGTGAGCTGCCGACTTCAATAGCCGCCGGCTGGCCGAAAAATATCTTGTTGGTGACGCCCTTCACTCCGAACTTGATGAAGGCGGGTATCCAGTAGAATGCCATCGAAAGCAGGAACCCGTTCAACCCCGCGAAAAAAACCCGCTTCGCCACCCGCCGCTCCAAAAACGATTTGACGAGGAAAAAGACGAGGAAAAAGACGCCGAAGGTGAATGCCGTCGACGTCTGAACCACGAGGACGCTCGCAATGACGAGCATCGCGATGAGGCTCCACCGCTTATCGTCGCGCAGGGACTCTAGAGAGTAGAACGCAGGGAAAAACAGGACTGCGGCAAGCGTCTGAGACCAGATGAAATGGCTCATGAAGTTTGGAGCGGCCGCGAGGAAGAAGGCTGAGAGCACGGCAATCCGCGAATCGTTGGTGAATTTCCTGACGAAGACGTAGGCGAATACGATGCCAAGCGCGATGAGCAACGAGTTGAAGTACTTGAGGGTCCAGGATACACGGTCATTGAGCTGGTGTACCATCCCGAGCAGCACGTTATAGGTTGGAGGGTACGGCTCCAGGTAATGGGCTACGAACATGTCTGGGGGAATCGAGTACGTGTTGAACACCGAGATGTATTTGACGCTCGTCGCATACTGCCATGAGTCCCCGTCCTCAAGCCAGGGGTACCCGAACGCGCCCGTCACGTAGACGTAGAAGAGGATGCTCCCAAACAAGACTGCAAGCAGTGTGTGGACGGTCTGCGAGGAGTTGAAGGGTGATGTGAGTGCAGCCACCGTTTTCGCCAGGCTTTTCCGCCTCCTGCCCACGCGAGGGGATAATCCGCTGAAGTTGCGGCGCACAGCGGCTGTGACGGGGATGATTAGGCTTACTATCAAAAAAACAAGCCAGGTGAGGGGGATACCCACGTAATTCAAGACGACGCTTACGAGGGGAAAGACGCCAAGACCTAAGCCGACTCTTGAGAAAAAAGACTCGGGGAGCGATGCTTTGACTGGGAGACCATACATCAGGCTCGCCCCGATACCCCACATGACGACGAAAAACCAGACGACTGAAGCAAGCTGCTCTCGAAGCGGCGGCCCATCGAAGGCAGGTGGGATGAAAAACGTCTTACCGAAGAAGATGAGCGAGACTAATAGAACGACAATGGAGACGACTGATACGGGCACGTTCACCTCGAGTACATCCCCGCCCCCCCTTTTTCTGCTGTGCCATGGCATCGTAAAGAAAAGCCCGCAGGATTTGGTATAGACGATTGCAAAAGTTTCGGACTTTTGCAATCGTATACACTAATAATTGGCTTTGCCAATTATTGTGCGCAGGCAACCAAAGGTTGCCTCGCGTATCGAATTGCACAAACTCATAAAGGGTATATTAAAGTCCAATTACTTATGCAATTCGCTATAACTATATAAGTGTCCTGAATAAAAATGATAACCGAGATGACGGACCAGCAGCAGGAGCCTCACGAACAATTGATATGCTCAAACTGCGGAAACCCCCTGCGAGGAGGAGACCGCTACTGCATCGCCTGCGGAATCTACATAATAGCCGAGGGGATTGAGATACCGTGCAAGCGGTGCGGCAAACCCGTTAAAGGAAACTTCTGCCCAAACTGCGGCAGCCCCCTTGAAGTCACCGAAAAAGAGCGAGAAGTGCTTGAAGGCCGCGGAAGAAAACCCGCAGACGTTCTCAGAAAAATGATAGGACAGGTTATCAGAGGAATAACCAAAATCTTCTTCTTCATAATTGACGCCATCTTCGGATTGAAGGATAACGCATGATGGACTCCCTCTTACTCATCAACCCCCCCAAAGCCTCCTTCACGAGCGAGAACATCTGGGGCACGATAAAGGAGTCTTCACTACCCATCGGGTTAGTCCAGCTTGCCGCCTTCATACGAGCAAGCGGCTTCAGCGTGAAAATCATCGACCTCTGCGTTGAAGAATACAGTGAAGAAGCATTCAGGAAACGCCTCCGCCAGCTAAACCCAACTCATGTGGGGTTCACTTCAACGACCATCCAGATAAACAACGGACTGCGGCTGGCAAAACTCGTGAAAGAGGAGCTCCCCCGCGCGACGATAGTTTTCGGCGGCGTGCACCCGACGGTTCTGCCTGAGGAGGTTGTCTCCCACGAGGCTGTGGACTACGTGGTGCGGGGTGAGGGGGAGAAAAGTACTGTCAAAATCCTCTCAGGAGAGGACGCCTCCCGGATTTCCGGGCTCTCATACAAGGAAGGTGCAGGGATACTGCACAACGGGCGCGGACAGTTCATTCAAAACCTCGACGAACTCCCGTATCCTGCCTACGACCTCGTGCGCTTGGGCAACTACACTCCGACACTCGGAAACTTCAAGCAACTGCCCTCAGTCAGCATGATAACCTCCCGGGGGTGTCCGGGAACCTGCACGTTCTGCTACTCCGGGACTATGGGGGCGCGGATACGCTTCATGTCCGCCAAACGTATTTTCGGGGAGATTCGGATGCTGCACGAGACTTACGGCATCCGAGACATATGCTTTTACGACGACACCTTCACCGCCAACAAGAAAAACGTCGTTGAACTGTGCGACCTCATGATTGAATCCGGCCTTGATATAACGTGGAGCTGCATGTCCCGCCTGGATGCCGTCTCAAGCGAAGTCCTCGAGAAGATGGGGAGGGCAGGCTGCCACCAGATAGGCTATGGGATTGAATCCAGCAGTCAAAAGATTCTCGCGAACATAAAAAAGAGGGTGCCTCTTTCGAAGGCGAAGGAAATCGTCACGATGACGAAGAAAGCTGGAATAGATGTGAGAGCTATGTTCATGCTCGGAAACCCCGGCGAGACTGAGGAGACGATGGAGGACACCATCAAGTTCGCAATAAGCCTGGATGCCGACCTGTATCTCTTCAACATCACGACGCCGTTTCCCGGGACGGAGATGTTTTCGTGGGCGCAGGAAAACGGCTACCTTGCGACGAAAAACTGGGACGACTACGACCTGTCTCACCAAGTCATGGAACTTCCGACAGTCAACAACAAGAAGATACAGGAATACTACAGGAGAGCGTACAGGCGATGCTACCTGAGGCCATCTTACATACTGAAACGACTCAAAAAAATAAACTCGACAAGCAGCCTGAAAACGCACATAAGAATGCTCCCCTACC
>CAZJQY010000103.1:1729-4695 GCA_964548095.1 uncultured archaeon | reverse complement strand
GTGATTCATCCAGCCGCTAAAGCAGCTGGGATTCTCACCACACGCCAACTAAATTGGGGGTTTAGCTCCCCCCGCAGTTGTCCTGAATTTAGCTATCGCCTGCTCCAGCTTCAACCGCACAGCCGGCGAGATTATGTCTCCATCAGCGGAGCCTTCCTTACTGGCTGTCTGGTCCATGTTCTATAAACTCGGCGAATTCGCTTATGTTTTCTGCTCTCGAGATAATCTCTGACTCTATCGCAGTCTTAACGTCTCTTGGATTTAAGCCTCGTGTAAACAGCTGTGCCGCCAGAACGCCGGCGTCTTCAGGGCGGAGAGTATCTGTCCTAGAGGAAAGTCTTACTTTGCCGTCTCTGTCCATAAAGACTGCTATGATGTGCTCCTCTGACTTTCCCGTGCCGAAGTTCATGTATAACGGCCCGTTCACTGGCAATTCAAAGTCAGGTTCTCTCAGAGGATGTTTCACACCTTCTATTGCCTTGCGGACTGTTGGGTTGGAGACCACGTCCACAAGAGCGGTCCTCAACTCCTCAACACTCCTTTCGTCTGGGCCGCATGATTCTGCCATGCTTTTTCCGGCAGCTGCTATCGCGTCATCGAGTTTACGGGATACTGTGCCGTCCACCGTAAACGAGCGTTTCAGCCTGCTCATCATAGGATATATTTGGGGTCTTGGAGTATATAGCTTATTATGAACGGGAAGCGGTCGGTTGTTGAGCACTTGGAGGAGCTTCGTCGGAGGGTTCTTACCGTCGGCGTGACACTTGTCATCCTGTCTATCGTCTTCTACCCGCTCTCGGACGAGGTTGTGCGGGCGGTGGAGGAGCACCTCCTCGGCGCGTACCGGGAGAACGTCATCGTCCTCTCGCCCTTCGAGGCCGTGACCGTGCAGGTTAAGGTGAGCATCCTCATGGCGGCCGTCATCGCCTCACCATTGATAGCCCACCAAGCCGTAAGCTTCCTGTTTCCGGCCCTGCGGCGGAGGGAAAAACGGGCGTTCTTGCTCGTCGTCGGCTCATCCACCATCCTCTTCGCAGCCGGATGCCTGTTCGCATACTATATCCTGATGCCCGTATCCTACAAGGTGCTCCTCGCCCTCACTGAACCCGTCGCCAAACCCCTCATCGACCTGCAGACGCTCATCGACATCTCGCTCACGCTTGCCGTCCTCACGGGCGCGGCATTCCAGTGGCCGCTTGTTGCAGCAACACTCGCGCATTTCGGCATCGTATCAGCAAGCACGCTCGCCGAGAAAAGACGGTACGCAATACTTGCAATTTTCACTATCGCGGCGGTAGTCACCGCCGACACGACCGTCGTCACGCAAATCATCCTCGGCGTCCCGATGGTAGTGCTTTATGAAGCAGGGATTGTCGCAGCGAAAATTACGGGGAAGAAGCAGTCATCCGGCTAATTTTTTTCCGCGCTCGCTTGAGGATTCGTCGAATTCGCGGGCAGCCTTCTTGAATTCCGATACCGCGTTTCCGAGTGTGCGGGCGAAGTCCGGCAGCCGTTTTCCCCCGAACAGCACAAGGAACAGCAGCACCAAAAGCAGCAGTTCCGAATCCCCAATCATCGCGTAATCTATTAAAGGTGGTGGAGTATTAATAATATGGCAGATGCGGGAGACCGGTTTCGCGATGTCGTCGAGATGATGTCCTTCATGCGGGGGCCGGAGGGTTGCGCCTGGGACCGGGAGCAGACGATTGAATCGTTTCTCACGCACCTGAAAAACGAGAGCCAGGAAGTCTTGGACTCGATTGAGAAGAAGGATTACGCGAACCTCCGGGAGGAATTGGGGGACCTCCTCTGGAACATCGTCTTTCTCGCCCAGATTGCCAAGGAGGAGGGCCTGTTTGACATCTCAGACGTCATGACAGACCTTAAGGCGAAAATCGTCCGCCGACACCCGCACGTCTTCGGGGAAAAGCGGATAACCGACCCAGACGAGATACTCCGCCAGTGGCATGAGATAAAGAAGCGGGAGAAAGAGGGCAAACGCGGGAGATGACGGTCGCAAACGCCTTATCCTTCGACGTTGAAGAGTGGTTCCACGTTAGGTCACTCAAGCGTGCCGTGGAATCTAGCGGACGCAGGTATGAGTCCCGGGTCTGCGAGCAGACGCGGAAGGTTATGTCTATTCTAGACGAGTTTAACGTGAAGGCCACATTCTTCGTCCTCGGGCAGGTCGCGCAAGAGCACCCGGAACTTGTCGCCGAGATACGCAAGCGAGGCCATGAGGTCGGCTCCCACGGCTTCAGCCACAGGCTCCTCAGCGAGCAGACGCCTGAGGAGTTCGAAGCGGATGCTGCTAAGTCGCTTGCTGTCATGGAAGACGCATGCGGCGTAAAACCTTCCGGATTCAGGGCGCCCAACTTCTCCTTGACCGGAAACACCCTCTGGGCGTTCGGCGTCCTCAAAAAGCTTGGCTTCTCCTACGACTCAAGCGTCTACCCCACCAGCCTCCTCCACAAAAAACCAGTCGCATGCCCCCCGCAGCCGTACCGGACTGAGGAGGGGCTGCTCGAGTTCCCTGGCTCGACGACGACAATTTTCGGGGTGAGAATCCCCTACGGAGGCGGCGTATTCCTGAGGACGCAACCCTACTCCTTCACGAGAAAATCAATACAAAAAGCAAACGAAAACGGAAACCCAGCACTCATATACATCCACCCCTGGGAGCTCGACCCGAAACACCCGAAAATCCCATGCTCCCTCAAAGCAAGAGCCATACACTACGCAAACCTCTCGAAGACGGAAGGATTGCTCAGAAGACTTCTCGCAGACTTCAAATTCAAGCCGCTGAACGAGATGGCGTAAATTAAGTGTTCAACGGAAGACTCAATTTTCTTTCTTTTCCGGACGCGCTTCACACCCGACTCTCAAGTCGGGTGTGTGTCGGACACAGAGTCCGCCACATTCTTTCTTTAGTAAAAGAAAGAAAAGGGTGTGGGGCCGCCGTGATT
>CAZJQY010000103.1:0-1629 GCA_964548095.1 uncultured archaeon | reverse complement strand
TTCTTTCTTTAGTAAAAGAAAGAAAAGGGTGTGGGGCCGCCGTGATTTGAACACGGGTTTCCAGCTCTTCGTCTCATAGGGTGAGGAGCTTTTTTTGGGTTTCCTCTCTCGACGAAGCCCCGAGCTGAAAGGATGGGCCAAGCTACCCCACGGCCCCGGAGTTAAAGTTTATTGTGTCTCGATTTTTTCTTTCTTTTCGTCAACGTTTCTTTCTTTTTTAAAGAAAGATAAGGTTGCGTGCCAAGTTACCTCCACAAGCTCATTTGTTTTTGTTTCTTTCTTTTCCGGGCGCGCTTTTCTTTCTTTTTGAAAGAAAGAAAAGGGTGCTGGCCAAGCTACCCCACGGCCCCGGAGTGGGTTTAATATGGTTTTTCGGGTAAATAAGGGTTTCGCTGACGCGAGGGGAATTTATAGGTATTCTGCGTAAATATATTATGTTAAAATGGATGATGAAGTCGAGAGGGAGGGTTATTCGTTCGCTTTTGAGAAGTTCATCGAGTATTTGAAGACAGCCCCCAAAGGATTCATCCTTTTCTGGGTCGTCCTCTTCATCCTGCTCTTCTGGTCTGTTTCCAGGGCATGGGATTATTTGGGCGTCTTCTTTTAGCCTACTTCACGAGCACGCCGCCGTAGCCGACCACCTGCTCATAGTCGCCGGTAACGTCCCCCGAAGTCATGTAACCGGCAAGCTCCGCTTTTTTGGCTCCGAGCGCCCGGCACGCGTACAGCATGATGGCGGTGGGGCCGTAACCGCACATGGAGATGCTCCGCTTCCCGACCTCCGCAAAAAGCTTCTTCGGGTCGAGTGCGAGCACCGCCTTGAGAGCGGCATCGTCTTTCTCCTTGGCCGCGTCCTGGGGCTCGTAGTGGGTGAGGTCCGTCGACGCTACGACGACAACCTTCTCGCGGGTCGCCTTAACCGCCTTCGCGATGGCCTCCCCGACATCCCTCGCGACGTCAAGTGAGTCGGCGGAAAGCGGCATGTGGGCGACCGCAATCGGCACGAACTGCGAGTCGGCCTTGAGCGTCTGGGTGAAGGGGAGCTGGACTTCGATGGAATGCTCGTACTGGTGGGCGAGGATGTCCTCTTTAAGATGCTTGGAGTTGATGAGGATGGATTCCGCAAGGTCGGAGTTTATGGCGACTTCTCCGAAGGGCATGCGCCAGATTCCCTCCCGCATGAGGGAGAGAGGAGGCCCCATGCCCGTGTGATTCGGACCTAGAATCACGTAGGAGTCTGCTGGCTTAATCCGCCGGTAGACCATCCCCGCAACCTTGCCGGAGTACATGAAGCCGGCGTGAGGGACCAATACCCCCAAAACATCCTCTCCGCCAGCAATCTCGCCCATGCACTCCAACACCTGAGCCTGCAGCATGCTGGGATCATAGTAGTAGAATTGGCCGGCGACGGCAGGGCTTCGAATCATCGTTTCCAGTAATTAATAAGGCAGTTGGGAATATATGTAGCATGACTTCCCAGCCGAGCCTCGCCATCCACGCAAACTAAAATCTTTTATTCAATAAAACAGCAATAATAAACCCACAAAACAAAAACGCCTCCGTAGCTCAGTCTGGTTGAGCGACTGACTTGTAATCAGTAGGCCGAGGGTTCAAATCCCTCCGGGGGCT
>CAZJQY010000102.1:0-4710 GCA_964548095.1 uncultured archaeon | reverse complement strand
AACAGGCATGATACTATAATCTCAACACGGCAATAAAACAGGAGCGCTCACAATATACTCCACTATCTCATACTACAAATCAATCTTGAAGACAAAGCCGTAGCGCGCGAATCCAACGCTCTCGTAGAAGGCGTGCGCATCCTCCCGCGGAAAACTCGACGGCACGAAAAGCTTGTAGGAGCCGGCTTTTCGGGCTATGCGAATGCATTCATCAACAAGGAGCTTGCCTACACTCTTCCTTCGCCAGCCTGCGTCGACGACGAGGTGCTCGACAAACGACATCGGACGACACCCCGAGGCGAGGCTAGGCACAGTATAGACGACGCAAGTGCCGACGACCCTACTCCCAGCGTCTGCGACCAGCAGGTGAGCGCCCTCGCATCCAACCATCCTTTGAAACCCCCTAACCCAGTCTTCAAGGCTGCCGCCGGCGACAGTGAAACTCTCATACAACATGCGAATCCTCGCAAGGTCCGTGATTCCTGCCTTCCGAACGACCGCATCCATAGAAAAATAATCAGCAGCCAAAAGAATAAAATCAACATACTCCCCCCTAACGTGCGGAGTACGCGAGCGATAGCTATTCTATCGCTGCGTGCAGGAACGGCAAAGCCGTTCCTAGCATGACTTACAAACATGCGAAAAGTAACCTTTAATGCTTTCGTTTCACGACCGGCACTTCCATGATGTCTAAGTCCTCAGGGAGAGCTGTTTTTAGGGGGATTTCCGGTTCAAGAAGGTATACTTCCACTGATTCGACTCCTTTCTCCCTGTATGCTCGCAGCCTGTGGTGGCCGTCCAAAACGAAGAAGATAGGCCTTTCCGGCATCTTGGCGCGGCTTAATGCCTTCAGGACGACGATTGGCTCCTTCGACCCATCTCCAATTTGTAGTCGCCTCTCCTTGAGCTCGTCTGCGTCGAGTTCTGTTTGCGTTGGATTTAACGCGGAGACGGCAAGTTTAGTTTGTACGACGTTGATGGGTATTTTATTCGCATACTCGTACGATTTCCGGATTTCTTCAACACGCTCTGGTGTTGATGGGTCTGGTATCATGTACCGGCTCTTACGGTGGTGCCTGTGCGCTAAGGCCACAACAGCTTATAGGGTCTTGCGGAATTTAAGCTCGCAAATGCCGTCCACACTCGATTCCTTCAACTGGTTCATATCTCGGTTTAACTATTCAACCGAATCCTTCTTTTCCTTTGATATGCGGGGCGTCCTAAAAACCGTTCTCAGACTATCTGGAGGTCTTCTCTAAGAAAAACAGATTAGGTGGGGCCGATAATAAAATGCCCTAAATCTGAATCGTTTGACAAGTAAGCCCCGGGCGGGATTGAAGAACCCCTTTTTCTTTTAAGAAAAGAAAAAGTGTTTCAACCCAAAAAGAAAACACAACGAGTATTGTGGGGCATAAAGCCCACAGAACGCATTACCCAAAATATGTCAGGAGGGTATGTTGCGGGGACGAAGATGGCATCCCTTCTTTCTTTTTCGTTAACGTTTTTCTTTCTTCGGGAAGAAAGAAAAAGGTTAGCCCCGGGCGGGAATCGAACCCGCGGCCTATGCCTTACCAAGGCATCGCTCTACCTACTGAGCCACCGAGGCAATAAGTGTAAAACCTACGGTTTTCCCCTCGCTCGGAAACCATTCGGTTTCCGGCGCGCAAAGAGCTTTGCTCTTTCGCGTATCAACCCACTTTCCCTTTGTGCCATCCTCGATGGCACTGCATTTTCTTTTTCGCCAGCGCTTTTCTTTTCCAAAGAAAAGGGCTGCGATAGTCCTTCTAGCTTCTTTTTCTTTTCGTGAGGTGCGTGGCACCTCACACATTTTCGCCGGCCTTTTGTTAAAAGGCCGCTTACTGAGCCACCGAGGCAGCTGTCACACTTTTTTGAGTATAGAATTTACGCACGGAAGTTATATATACGTTAGGCGAGGGTTTTCCCGACTAGGAAGGCGGTGAGGCTTAGTATCATGCCGACTATCATGATGCGTTGGCTTAGGGCGGGGAACATGGTGAGGGCTGATATGAAGGAGATGTCTGCGACGCCGATGATGATGCCGTAGGCTTTGAGGTTGAGGGTCGGGAACTGGTAGATGAGGGGGGCAAAGCTTAGGAGGATGGCTACTCCCGCGAAGAGGATGCTCACGTTTTTCGCGTTCCTTGCGCCGAAGACGATGGGGATGCTCCTCGAGTACATCTTCCGGTCGCCTTCAATATCCTCGACGTCCTTGATGATTTCCCGCGACAGCGTCATAAAGAACGCGCAGGCGGTGATGACTGCCGCAACCAAGATTCCGCCTGCATTAACATCTGTCCTCGGTGAGCCCAACTCCGCTAGGGCGCCGAAAATGAACACCGAGGCGACGAGGTAGCTCACTCCCAAGTTTGCGACGAAGAGCATTCGCTTGGAATAGGCGGCGTACACGATGAGGATGAAGACGTTGAGTGCGGCGATTGCGAGGCAGTACGTGTTCACGGTCTTCGAGAGGCCTAAGCCCACTAGGAGGAGGCTGATTGCGAGCATGAGGGCGTCGCTTTTCTGGATTCTCCTGGAGGGTATCGGACGGTCTGGCCTGTTCACGCGGTCTATGAGGGCGTCGAAGTAGTCGTTCAACGCGTTGCCGCCGCCGGTTACTATTGCAGCGGTCAAGGCGGCGACGTAGGCGGGCATAACAACGCCTCTTCCCGGCTCAGCCACCAAGACGGCTCCGACGATCACGCCGAAAAACGCTATCAAGCAGTTCCGAATGCGGACGAGCCTCAGGATGACGATGGCAGCCTTCAAGACCTTGTTTTCCTTGATTGCGTCAAACATGCTCCCACCGAATGTATTTATCGTCGCCGCATAAAAAACCGTTAGGAAAAGCGGAAACCGTATGTTCGGCCGCCCTCGCCGGGCACCCGGGATTGGAAGTACTTTCCGAATACGTAGCCTGCGACCAGCCCCCCCAGGTGGGCGTTGTGGGCGACGGTTCCGGGTGCGAGCATTGCGGGGACCGCGATGACGGCATAAAGTATCGCCCAGACGTATAAGGGCATGGGAAAGAGGAAGCTGTAGAGGATGGTCATGTTCGGCCGCAGGACGACGAGGGTCCCCATGATGGCGAAGATTGCCCCAGATGCGCCGACTCCGTAGACGTTTGGGTGGGGTATGCCGAAGAGGAGTGAGGTCGCCACATAGCTTATGCTTGCGAAAATGCCTCCGATAAAGTAGATGTTCAGGAATTCCCGCTCACCTAAAAGCCGCTCGAGGTACAGGCCGAAGAAGAGTAGCGATATCATGTTGAAGAGGAGGTGGCTTACGTCGGCGTGGACGAACATGCTGGTCACAAGCGTCCAAGGTTTTACGAGGACGGTTGCGGGCTGCAAGGCAAGTGTTGTGAAAATCCACCCCCTCGCCGCCCACTCGAAGATGTAGACCATGACGTTTGCGGCGATAAGGACTTCAATCGCCCCCTTGTAGACCCCCAAAATCCTCATTTTCTTTAATTGTATTCCGCGTTCACGCGAACGTACTCCTCGCTCATGTCGCAGCCCCAACCGCGCGCTTTCCCCTTCCCAGACTTCAAGTCGACGGTTATGGTGATTGCCTTCGACTTAAGGATTCGTGCGACACGGCCGAGGTCGCAGGTTTTCCCCGCGATGCTGAAGGCATAAGTATCCCTGCCGTCGGAGAAGCTTAGGCGTACCTTCCGGTAGTCTACGGGAATAATAGACCCGATTTTCGATACAATGCGCCCCCAATTAGGGTTCTCGCCGTAGAGCGCCGTCTTCACGAGCGGCGACGACAAGGCGCCTCGCACCGCCTTCCTGGCAGCCGCATCGTCTTGGGCGCCGGCGACGGAAAACTCAATCCGCTTGGTCGCGCCTTCTCCGTCATAGGCCACCTGCTGTGCTAGATGCTGGGTCACGTAGTCGAGGGCTTTCCTGAAGTCCGCGATGGCGCATTTTTTCCTCTTGCTGGCGAGGAGCAGGACTGTGTCGTTTGTGCTTTCGTCGCCGTCGACAACTATCATGTTGAAGCTTTTTTTGACTGACTCGGCGAGCGCCTTAGCGAGTTTCTCTTGGCCGATTTTCGCGTTTGTGGTGATGAAGCATAGCATGGTGGCCATGTTCGGGGCTATCATGCCCGCGCCTTTGGCGATTCCGCCGACTTCGATTCCCTTGTATTCGACAGAACACGTCTTTGGTCTGGTGTCTGTCGTCATTATAGTCTTCGCGGCCTCAAGGCTTTTTTTCGGGGAGGAGCCGAGCATCTTCGAGGTCTGTTTGATGAGGCCCGTTATCTCGGGTAGGTTCAGCCTGCGCCCGATGATGCCTGTCGAGGCCACTGCCACGTGTTTTGCGTCTATGCCAAGGGATGCCGCCGCCTCAGCGCACATGCGCTCTGCGTCGGAGACGCCTCCGTTGACGCATGCGTTGGCGTTTCCCGAGTTTACGACCGCCGCCTGCAAGCCATTTTTCACTTTGTGGCGGGTCACGAGCACCGGAGCTGCCTTCACGCTGTTTCTCGTAAAGGCTGCTGCGGCATCGCATACGACGTCCGCGCAAATGAGTGCTATTCCAGTCTTTCCCTCCCGCATCCCCGCAGCCTTAAAGCCGCTCACGCAGACTCCCGACGCTGTTTCTCTGACAGTCATGGTGTTATTTATGTGGCTCATCGTTGATTTTGTGGGGTTTTTACCCCACATAATTGTATGATTTTCAG
>CAZJQY010000101.1:0-4714 GCA_964548095.1 uncultured archaeon | reverse complement strand
ATTTGTGTTCACTTCGGGCGGGGCGGCGGCGCCTTTCATGCCGTAGCCGCTCATAAGACCGTTGATGTTCCGCGTTATTATACCCGGGGTCGGCATTATAATGCCCTGGTGAGGGACCACAATAGCGTTGCCGGGCACTATTATCAGGCCCTGGTCCGGAAGATTGGGGCGGGTGGCTTCGAACTGTTCCCAGGGGGTCAGGGGCCAGCCCGCGCCCGATTCGTAGGAATTGTCGGTGGGATTCACGCCCGACTGCTCATAAATATACTCGGCATAGCCCACGCAATCGAATTCCACCGGGCCTTTCTGCGAAAAATGGGTGTTGCTGTACTTCAGGCCCTTTTTCCCCAAGGCGAGACCAAGCTTGACTATGGCTTCGCGCTGCGCCGCGGTGGGCTTGGGATTGGCGGTGCGGTTGCCGTAGTAAGGATACATGAAGTGATGGGTGAAATTGTACCAGGAGTAAATGTTGCGCACGCCGCCCGGCTTGAAGTTATTGGGGACGCAGTCGATTATTATCGGGGTGATCTTGCCGTCCTTCACTTCCGTACCGGCGAAGATACCGGAATGACCGATAGGCAGGTCAGGGCTGACCCAGCCGCTGACGGTCCCGACTATGCCGCCGCTATATATAAGGTCGCCTTTCTCTATGCCAACGCTCTTTGAGCGGGACAGGTTCACCACCGTGGAAGGGGCGCCGATGTGCTCCAGCATTTCAAATGCCACGGAACGCACCGCCTCGCTTTCGTCGGCGGAGGCGGCTATGGAAAAAAGGTAAGAACCGGCTTTAAATGTCTTTTTCAGTTTGCCCATGCTTATAAGCAAATTCATCTTTATGACATCGTCGGCCTCGGAGTAGAACTTGGCGAATTTTTCCATCAGGCGGGGGTCGCCTATTTCGCCCAGAGACCAGATAGAATCTATGGCCTTAAGGCGGGTCTTGATGTTCTCTTCATAAGGGCTTTTGTTGCGAAGGGTCGCCTGGTAGCTTTCCACGTTGGCCAACAGGGCTTCAACCGCAAATTCGTTCTTCGACTCGCCGGCGGCGCGTATGGCGCAGGCGCGCACCGCGGAATCGCTGTCGTCCAGCAGGCCGGCCATTCCTTTCGAAACGTTCTCGTCATTGCTGGCGGATAGCGCGTCTATGGCGGAACAGCGGTATTCCGGATCTTTGTCTTTCCGCAGGACTTCGGCAAGCAGGAGCAGCGCCGACAGGCGGTCGGATGAAACAAGGGCCTTCAACTCGGCCGCCTTGGCCGGGTTCTTAAGCTCCGGTAAAAGTTCTTTTATGCCAGTGGACGCGAAAGCTGAAATGGAAACCGATAAGAGGACCGTGGTAAGCGTAAGATGTTTGATGATGCCTTTCATTAACTTCCTCCTTGTTCTGTCTACACCTATAGTTTAGCGTGAAGGCCGCGGATCAACAAGGTTCCCCGGACCCATGGGACGGAAGTTAAACAGACTAGGCCGGATTGGGCCCTTTGGACCACGGCTGTCCCAAAAAACTGCGTGGCGGGCTGCAGGTTCGGGGTCCTGTCAGCCATGGGGCCCATCGGGCCTGCGGCCGGCCCGGCGACTTCGCGCCGGTTCCTCCTCGGCCCGATCCAACCCACGGCCGCCACCGCGCAGAACTGTCGTCCGCTGTGGCGGACTCCATCCCATTTTCACCCCGCCGCGCAGTTTTTTGGGACAGCCGTACCGCTAAGGGGCCTAAAGGAGGGTGGGTCCAAAAACAGCGTCTTAATGGGCCTTTGTGCGCATCCCAAAACCAGCCGCTTCTGATAGAGTATATATGCAGCCGGTTGCTTGGGAAAGAACTGATGAAAAAAACCATTTTAATACTTATAACCTGCCTGACGGTAATACCCGCCAAAGCCCAGCGGCTGGAATACATAAGCGTTGAAAATTTAAAAGAGTCGGCGAACAGCTTTGCCGCGCCCATGGCCAAGGCCGCGCAGGCCGCGGGCGGCAATTATTATTTAGACAAGAATTCCTACGACCCCCTGCTGATACGGCGCCGGCCGGCAGCGGGCAACAAACTTAACATCATCGGCGGCACGATAGATATCCCGGGCATCGACAACACCCTCGATTTCGCCCGCCAGTACCGCCAGGCCAACTACCAGCGCTACGACGTACAGAGCGACGTGGCCCTGGCCGTCTATACGAAAAATCTCCCCAAGGTCCTTTCCCAGGTGCTGTTCGGCATAGCCGAGGATAACGGCAACCCCGCCGGCGGCAGCTACACCGATATCAATCCCATAATAGAGGACGCCCCGGTGGTCCAGCCCACCGAAGCCGACATACAGGCGCTGGATATCCCGGCTGACGAAAAAGAACGCCTGCTGGTGCAGCTGCGCAACTCCAAGCTGACCATTGAAGGCCGCGTAAACCCTTTCCGCAAGAAAGAGATGCTGAACATGATGATGCAGGTCATAAGGGAAGAGCAGGCGGCCGGCCTCGAGCCCAAGTTCGGCGAGCCCCACACCTGGAGCCCCGAATTCATCCAGTACTGCCGCGATAAAGGCGAACTGATACCGCTTGGTTTCACAAAGCTGCTGACCGCGCTGGCCTCCGGCGTCACTTCCCGCCACTTCAAGACCGGCACCGAAACCGGCCTGATAGAATATATTCTTTCCCGCCCGGACGAATCGGTCACGATGGACCAGATGTTCCGCGCCAGTTACCGCCTGAACGGCGGCGACGTCTACCTGACCATACTCACCATAGAGAACATCCTTTCCGACAACTGGCGCCACCCCGAGCGCGAGAAGCTGGCCATCACCAGGAAGATGGCCAATATCTGCAATTTCTACCAGGGCAAGGGCGATAAGTACGGCGCCTGGTACCACTTCCACGGCATAATGCTCTACGGCTACGTGCGCGGCGGTTTCCGCGCGGCGCTGATCGGCGGAATAGAGACCGCCGGCTCCCACGTGCTCTCCGGCGGCGTGGACGAGCAGCAGGAAGATTTCGTGAACTCGGTCGGGGGCAAGATAGGCGCGAAACTGGCCAAAATAGTGGCCGAAAAGGTCTACGCCGCCTTCGTCCCGGACAAAAACTATTGCGACCCGGGAGTATACCTGAACCTCCACGAGGACTTCCGCGACCGCATGGAATTCGTGGAGAGCAAGGATTTCAAGGCCACCCTCAGCGAGGACCGCATGTGGCTGCGCAGCCTGACCCGCAACTATATGGACTGCCATGTCGAGATAATCTACAACGACTACAGCGGGAAACTGAATTCGGACTACATAGTCAAGAAAGACCATGTGAACTTCAAAAAAGGCAAAGACGTGGCGATATACATCAACAGCATGAACGAACTGGTCAAGGCCCGCGCCTTCATCTCCGGCTGCCTGGCCAGCGAGGACATGGTCGCCAATAAAGCTTTCGGCGGAACGCAGCTGCCCGCGCGCGGCGTGTGGGTGGACGCTCAATAAACGGTCGTTTTGACAAAATTTAAGCCCGTACCGGCAACTTACTCGGAGGAACACTTAATGAAAAAGACATTTATAACTATGGTTTTATTGTTCACCTGCACGACGGCCCGCGCCGCGGAAGCGGATCACTATACCCTGGACGAAGCCCAGGTAGCGGACATTACGGATGAAGTGAACAAGCTGGCCAATGACGGCGTGGTCAGGGCCATAGACGAACTCAACGCGGCCGGCGCCTGCGACGAATCGAAGGAAAGCGAAGAACGCCTTTACGAAAGACTGACCTACATTTTCTCCAACCATAAAAAAGGCCGGCTGGTGCAGGCCATTATAGAAGGCAAGATCCCCCGCACCGTCATCCCGCTGAAAGAATCCGTCTACAGCGAATGGAGCATCTGGAACGGTTTCCTGCTGGGCAGGAAAGCCGCCGCCAAGAGCCCGCTGGCCCTGTTCCCGCTTATAAAAATTGGCGATGTGGTGGTCGGCGTGGACAAGCTGGAGCACATGTTCGGCATGGGCCAGCGCTATTTTAAGAGCCATTACCTGGACGAACGGCCGCTGGTGAACGTTCTAAAGAACGGCATTTTCAAGGAAAAGACCGCACTGGGCGGCAACATGCTGGCCACCGGCGTCTTCTCCTACGCCGACCTCTCGGCCAACTTCAACGGGATGCGCTTCTGGAACCATATGCTGCAGAAACGCGACGACGTGCTGGGCGCCCGGCATAACGCCGGGCCCTACCTCACCTGCAGCGCCGGCAAATGGCTGAAGAACGAAGAACGGCCCATAGATTTCAGGACCTACGTGGACGCCACTATGCAGGAAAGCATGAACTGCTCGAAGTTCGCCACCGCCGGCGGGGTAAGGAAGTTTAATGAAGCCCTGGCCGACCGGCAGGCCAAGGACGGCAGCCGCGTTTTCGCCTGCCCGGTAAATCCCGACCTTCTCAGCGAAGTCGCCAGGAAGTACGAAGTGGAAATAGCCGGCGACAGCCGCGGCTCGAAGGTGGATCACTGGATCATAAACCGCGAAGGCAACGCCAAAGTCTCCTACTTCAACGAGTTCTAAGGGATCTAAGGGACGCTGCTGACTTTCTTACTTATTTGCCGTGAGTACAAAATAGCCTTTCCCCTGGCCACAAGGCGGCTTAACCCGCCGCTGCTCAACGCCAATTCTTTTGAAATTTCCCCACCGTCTATCCCGCACCTCTCTTTGATAAGATAGCAGTACGCCGCGCGGGCTTTTGATATGCGTCTTTCCCGACTGCCGCTTAA
>CAZJQY010000100.1:0-4722 GCA_964548095.1 uncultured archaeon | reverse complement strand
TAAATACCGTCAAAGTTCAGTAACTTATTATAATGCAATCACTATAACACTATTATGGTAAGTCTCGGGTTCGCCATCGACTACACGCGAATCGCCTACGCACTCGGGGCGGTTGCGGCATCTTACGTGCTCGCCTACGTCATAAACTACATCATCGAGCGGTACATCAGCCGGCTTGCGGCGAAGACTAAATCTGACCTCGACGTCAAGCTCATCCATCTCATCAGAAAGCCGGTCTACTACATCATCCTGCTTGTGGGCGTCTACGTTGCCGTCGGCTTCATCCTCATAACGCCCGCAAGCAAGCCGCTCACCGGAGTTGTCTCAGTCGCCGGAATCATCGTTCTGGGGTGGTTTGCGGGCAGGCTCTCAGACCTCATCATCAGTGAGTTCGGCGGACGCATCGCCCAGCGGACGGGTACTACCATCGACAACGAGGCATTGCCCTTCATATCAAAGTTCGTGAAGACCATCATCTACGTCATCACATTAAGCATGGTCTTGGAGAAGCTCGGCTACTCAATCGGCCCCATCATCACCTCCCTCGGCCTTGCGGGGTTTGCCGTAGGTTTCGCGGCGAAAGACACGATATCAAACATCCTCGCCGGATTCTTCATCCTCGTAGACAGGCCATTCAAAATCGGAGACCGCATCGAAATCGGCAGCACCATTGGCGACGTCGTCGAAATAGGACTGCGCACCACTAAACTCAAAACCACCGACAACGAGATTGTCATCGTCCCCAACTCGAGCATCGTCTCCTTAAACGTCACCAACTACTCGCTGCCAAACGACAACCAGAAGATGAAGCTCTCATTCGGCATATCCTACGACTCAGACGTCGAAAAGGCGAAGAGAATACTTGCCGAAGTCGCAAACAAGACAGAGCTCATCCTCAAGAACCCGAAACCAGTAGTCTACTTCATGGAATTCGGGGAAAGCTCCATCAACCTCGCCCTCGTCGTCTGGACTGAGGACCTCCGGCAGAAAGACTCTATCACCGACAAAATAAACTCCGAAGTCTGGAAGCGCTTCAAGGCCGAAGAAATAGACGTCCCATTCCCAGTCCGCACCGTCTACCTCCGCAAGGAGAAATAACTCACCGATTGCCAGACTGAAATGGATGTTTCCGTCATCGTCCCAACACTGAACGAGGGGAAATACCTCGAAGACTGTCTCAAATCCATAAAAAGACAGAAGACTGACACACCCTTCGAACTCATCGTCTGCGACGGCAAAAGCGAGGACGCCACGAAGGCTATCGCGAAGAAATATGCAGACCACGTCGTCACCTCCCCCAAGCGTAGCACCGGGCTCCAGCGGGACAGGGGCGCCGCCAAAGCAAAGGGAACGTACCTGCTCTTCGTCGACGCGGACACGAGACTTCCCGAAGGCTACATCGAATGGGGGGTTGCGAAGTTTAAGGCGGACTCAAAGCTTGTCGCATTCAGCGCATCCTTCATCTTCACGAAGGAAACGCCCAAACTCTCGTTCGCGGCGAAGACGACGAACGCCTACCTCGAGTTCAAGGAAAAAATCGGGAGGCCGACTATTCCCGGATTCAACTTCTTCGTGAAGAAAGACGTCTTCGAGGAGTTGGAGGGCTTCGGTGACATACCCCTCGAAGACATAGACTTAAGCTTCAGGCTGAGAGCTAAGGGGAAAGTCCGGTATTTCACGGACAAGGTGGTTGAGACGTCTTCCAGGCGGCTTGAGAGGATGGGCCTTGTTAGGAGCGTGCAATATTACCTTGAGATGGATTTCTCTCGCATGAGTCCGCGGCTTTCCGAGCTCTTAACCTACAACGACTACGTCGGCTGTCGGGTTGATGAGTCCTCCCTAAAAGACGAGTTCTCTCACGTCGTCTCCCCCAAGAAACCTGATTTAAAGCTTGATGTCGTCGCAGACTACATCGACAAGTCAGTGAAGGCCCTAGGCGAGAAGACCATGGAACAGATATCCCTCGTGTCCCGCTCTCTCGCCGAAGTACAGTCGAAGCTTGTAATCGACGCAGACACAGTCTCCCGCGCAGTACACCTCGTGGGGGAGAAGACTGTGAAGAGACTCTACATCCGCGTGCCGGCATCCTCAGCCGAGTCAATAAGGCGAAGGCTCAGCGAGCTTCGTCTCCTAGACCGAAACCGCGAGATTGTGCACAAGGTAAAGTACATACTCCTCCCAGTGACATCATTCGTTTCAATCCCGGACACGAAAGTCGTTGAAATGAACGGCAAAGAAAAGCCCGGGAGACCCCGCTCTCTCGCGGAGGCGTGCCATGGAAAACTCTCCCCCGAAGAGCTTGCGCGCCTCCCATCATCCTTCGACGTGATAGGAGACATTGCGGTAATCGAGCTGTCAGAAGAACTTCTACAAAAGAAGAAGATCATCGGGGAGTGCCTGCTCGAAACGTTCAAGCACATCAAGGTCGCAGCCGTCAAGGCGGGCGCCGTGGGAACAGAGTATCGGACGCGGGAGGTCGAAGTTGTGGCGGGAGAAAACCGGACCGAGACCGTCCACAGGGAGTACGGGTGCTCCTACAAGCTGGATGTCTCGGAAGCCTACTTCAGCCCACGCCTCGGCACCGAGCGCATGCGCGTTGCCTCGCAGGTTTCGCCCGGCGAACGCGTGCTCGTCTTGTTCGCAGGAGTAGGGCCTTACGCGATACTCATCGCTAAAAAAAGAAAACCCTCCGAGGTTGTGGCAGTTGAACTGAATCCTAAGGCATGCGAGTATATGCGCTGGAACGTCTCGAAAAACAAGGTCGACGTGAAAGTCGTCTGCGGCGACGCAAGAGAGGAGACGGGAAAGCTCGGAAGCTTCGACCGCATCCTCATGCCGCTCCCCAAAGATGCCGGAGACTTCCTCGACGTCGTGTTTCCCGCGTTAAAGCCCGGCGGCGTCATACACTTCTACACCTTCGCACACGACACGCAGGAGGCGGAAAAGACTGTGCGGGAGAAGGCGAAAAAGCTCGGACGCAAAATAGAAATCCCCTTGTCAGTTGCATGTGGAAGTTATAGTTCCTGTCTTTCAAGGACGTGCGTGGACTTCACAGTCTCTGAGTGATTACTCCGGCGGGTGTGCGTTGATTAGCGCACGCGTCTAACGTTATGAATATATCCTCTCTGAAGGACTATAATAATTAGGGTAATCGAATTGCGTAGGCGGACTTTTATAAAAGCCGGCATCGGGGCTGTTGCACTGGAATCATGCGCTGGTCAATTGCTCCCGGAGGCTTTGGCTGGTGAACCCGCTCAGGCTAGACGAGAGACGGAAAACCCGTACAGCACCGTATCACAAAAGCCTCTTTATGCCGTCATGACGGACTTCTTCAGGATTTATGCCAAGCCGAGTCCAGGAGGCTCTGTTGAAAGAGTTGTTCTCACAAGCGACGAGGCATTGAAGCAATCAAGAGACCGTGGCTACACCGATGCTTTAACCGAGGCCGACGTCCTCCTGCGGCTTTCTCAGGACAGGCTCGAGTATGCGAAAAAAAATGCGAAGCCTTGGAATAAGGTGCCTGAATTCTCGGTCAGAAGAGCTGAGTCGGTTAGGGGAGAAGTCTCTGAGATGGCTGCCGCCGTCGAGGAGAGGCTTAAGTCTTCGAACGCTCAGACTGCGGGGGAAAAGGCTCTGGTGTTTTGCCAAGTATTTTTCGGCAGGAAGAACGGGTTTGCGGTTTTGGATCAGAAGACTAGGGAACAATACTTTGACAGGGATACTGAATCCATCTTTTACTACAACCCCACGTTCTATGAGGTCTGGAACGACAGGAGGGGAGTTTGCGAGGACCTAGTGGGAGCTGCCTCTACTGTATTGGACGTTTTAAGGCGCAGGGGAGTTGACGTTCCAATGCAGCCTGTTCTTCTTCCGGGACACGCTGTATTCCGCGTTGTTGAGCCGGGCAAGGCTGAGAATCAGTCGACCTACGTCGAGATGACCAAAACCGGAAGGCCTGAAGACCACGTAATGAGTCCCGGGCAGTATCAGGAAATGCTTGAGAAGACGGGGATAGGAAAGAGAATGCGGGAATGCCACAGACCCCCGCAGCCATTCACGGCAGTCTCAGCTGAAGCATACAATCATTCACTGAAAATCATCGGGGCGCTTCACGCGGATTCACGTCAGGGTGCCGTTGCTGAGCAGTTACTGAGATTCGCGCGGGGATTCAGCCCCATGGACCCGGAAATACCCGCGTTCCTCGGCCTCGCCTACCTCATGCAGGCTTGCGGGAGGAGGTTTTCAGAACTCCAGATTGGAGAAGACTGCGAGATGTATGTTATGGATATGAGAGATGAAGTGTCGCAGTCGCTGAGAGATATCGGGCTCATCTCCAGAAACGAAACATACGTGGAGAATGTATACGCTCACGGCGAGGAAAGAAGGAAGGTTATAATGGTCATAGAAGATTCAAAGAGTAAGCAAAGAAGGCGGCTTCTCGCCCTGAAGGAGAGAGTGGGCGGCAAAGATGCTGTAAGGCTGACAAAAGAGGGTGCGGAAGGGGGAGGGATTCTGCTGCGCTTGGACGCATCAGACTCAATTCATGGCACAGCGTACCTCCTTCCGGAAAAAAGCGAGCGGGAGCGGATGCTCCGTTTCGCGGGTTATTCCATTGAGAGGGCGTTAAGTCTTGACTCAAACAGTTCAACGACTGCCAAGTTTGACGGAGAGTTGCACATGGAGCTTGCTGGATTCCACCCTGAGAAGAGGGTCGAGCATCTT
>CAZJQY010000099.1:0-4738 GCA_964548095.1 uncultured archaeon | reverse complement strand
GCACATCCGATGATGTGGCGTATCTCCACGCGGGGCCGGAAATCGCCGTCGCCTCAACCAAGGCATACATCGCCCAGGTCGTTTCCGTCACCTACTTAAGCCTTCATGTCGCATTCCTCTCAAAGAAGCTTCAGGAGCCGGCATACCAGAAACTGGTGACCGACCTCAACAACATCCCTGCGAAGATACAACAGATCCTAGACGGGAACAACATCAAAGCGCTTGCGGAAAAACACGCAAACGTCCAGACCTTCTTCTTCATCGGAAGGCGGCAGCACTATCCCACGGCACTCGAAGGCGCTCTCAAACTCAAGGAAATAAGCTACGTCCACGCCGAAGGCTACCCCGCAGGAGAGCTCAAACACGGGCCACTGGCGTTGCTCGACGAGAGCGTGGTGGTAATCGCAATCTCGCCTGAAGACGAGCTCAAGGGGAAGATGCGCGCAAACATCGCCGAAACCCAGGCTCGCGGGGCAACAGTCATCGAAGTCTCAGAGCGGGGTGACCTCGCTATCCCGCAGACGAGTCCACTCATCTCCCCAGCGTTGGCGATAGTCCCCTTACACCTCTTCGCCTACTACATCTCCGTGCTTAAAGGACTCGACCCAGACAAGCCCAGGAACCTTGCGAAAAGCGTCACCGTAGAGTAACACCAACCAACCCTACTTTTTAGCCGTGTCTCCCACGTCAAGCGTCTGCCCGTCTTGGGCGGCGATGGTTCTCACACCAGTCTTCCGCTCGATGATTGCTGCTTGTCGGTTGGGGTCGGCGCTTATCATCTGCGTTCCGAAGTGGGTTATGACGCACACATCCGGTTGTGCAATCTTTACCGCTTCGACTGCTTTGTCTGTGTTCAGGTGAGGGTGTATCTCCGTTTCTGCCGGAAAGATGACGTTGAGGATGAGGACGGTAGCCCCCCGGTATTCACGCGTCAATCTCTCCGAAAAATCCGTGTCAGCGGCGTACACGACAACGCCTTCTCGTGTGGTGAAGCTATAGCCGAGGCCGTCGACATGGTCCTTTGTCGGAAGGGCTCTGACCTTCACCCCTCCAATTACGAATTCATCGAATGGCCTTGGTGCTACCACGTTCGTTGACGCCTTATGGTAATCACTCACATACTCAAGCATATTCTCCGGACATACGAGCGAGCCCTTCCGCGTCTTCCCACCTTCCGTCATCGCTTCAATCATCACTTCAGCATCGTTGTAGTGGTCGAGGTGCCTGTGTGATACGAATACCGCGTCGAGCGCTGACGGGTCTTTGCCGAACTCAAGAGCCCGAACCAGCGCCCCCGGCCCCGGGTCGAGTATCATCTGGGGCCCAAGGTCAAGCCAGATTCCCCCAGAATACCGGGCTTGGGACAGCATCACGTACCTGCCCCCGCCCGTCCCAAGAAACGTGACCGAAGCCATGACATATTTATTTTGTTTAACGTCAATTTTAATACGGAATGAAGATTCTGTGCATCGCAGACATCCACGGGGACGACGACGGAATCGTGTTTGCGCGAAACTACGCCATAGACAATAACGTCGACTACATTTTCCTGATGGGAGACTACAGCGTGGGGTTCAAGGATCCGAAGCAGAACCTCGCAGACGCCGAATACGCCCTCGACCTCCTGTGCGATGATGCGAAGCTCTACGCCCTCCCCGGGAACTGCGACCAGCCGGGAGTGGTCGACATCATCAGAAAACACGGCATCAGCCTCCACGAGCAGGTGGCTGAAATAGACGGCGTCTCGTTTATCGGCTTGGGGGGCAGCAATCCCACTCCATCCGGAACACCCACGGAATACCCGGAAGAGGAAATCTATAAAAAACTCACTCAACTCCTCACCAAGGCGAAATCCGATAAAAAAGTGCTCATAACCCACTTCCCCCCACACAACACCAAATGCGACAGGGTCCCCTCAGGAGCCCACGTTGGGTCCGTATCCCTGCGGCGAATCATCGAGGAAAAGCAGCCTTTCGCATGCATCTGCTCCCACATCCACTAGTCGGCAGGAGCCGAGGATACAATCGGCACGACAAAGATTGTAAACGTGGGCATGCTCTCGCACAAGAACGCCGTCGTCATCGAAACCAAGCCGCTTGCAATCGAGCACACGATCATGCGCCCGCCCTTAGGCTTTGCCCCGTGACTGGCCCAAAACGATTCCCTGCGCTATCAGATGGGCAACCCTGATTGGTTCGGGGATAAGGCTTCTTGTTGCCGAAAGCCGAACAAGCTCTGCCGCATCACTCTCGCTTACGCCAACATGCTGCATGAAAATCCACTTGTTTTTCCTTGTCTCAACAGCAACGGGCTCCCCAGCCTTCTCGATTATTCCAACCCTAAGCGGTTTATCCCCGAGGTTGTCGAGGGCCGCAAAGATTTCCGCAAAGTCGGGTTTCTTCCTTACGATGGCGATTACCGGAAGACCGGTATCCCGGTACACGCGTTGAATATCGACGAGGTTGAATCCCCCAAATCCAAGCCCGTCAAGCATAAGCACGCGCAAGTCCTTGAACTTGCAGGACGAAATCAGTTCAACCACCCGCTCTGTCGCGTCGATGCCGTCCACCGCAACGCGGGTTGATAACACGCCATCCAAGACGGTGCCGCCCCTAAAGACGGTTCCCACAACCAAGACGCTTGCATCCCCGCGCTTAAAGGGCGCGTCATCGAGGCCAAGAATTCGCACTTCGTCCTTAATCCGATAGAACCTGGTGTTCTCCATAGACGTAATACATTGATTCCTCAGCTATTTATCTTCTGACTACTACAAGGGTTATCATGCACCCTGTTGGCGTCGTCATTTCATCCCACGGAAGAGAAGTGGAGGTTCTGGTTCAAGGAGAGGATGTCGAGCTCGGCAGCATCCTGAAAATCGACGAGAACTTCGGGATTGTGGCATCAATGCATTATGCCGAAGACGAAAAAATCGGGGCCAAGCAAAAGCTTATCGCCAGCGTGCAAGTCTTCGGCAAGCTCGCCGGCGGGCGGCTTAGGAGGATTAAGAAACCCTTGAAGCCCTACAGCGAGGCCTTTTTCGCGGGAGAGAAGGAGCTTGAGGGCATCCTCGCTGTCGGAGACACGATAAGCATCGGGACGGTGTACGGAACCGACGCGCGCGCCTACCTTAACGCCTCGGAGTTTGACCGGCACATCGCAATCCTTGCGAGCACGGGATCCGGGAAGTCGTACACAACCGCGAACCTCATCAAAGAATTCTCACTGCTCGGTCTTCCGGTCGTCGTCGTGGACACGCACGGCGAGTACGCGAAACTGCTCGGCAAACTCGCCGAAAAAAACCCCTTCTCAATAGACGTCTATACGGTCAAGAGTGTGCGTCAGGGCGCACAACAGCTGAAGATTCCAGTAGCAAACCTTGAGCCGTCCGACTTCCACCACTTCGTGAACCTCTCGGAGCCCCAAGAGTCCGCGCTCGGAGAGATAATCGACGGTCTGGGAGGCGACTACGTCCTCAAGGACTTGGTGGAAGCTACGGCGAAACTGAACATAAATACCTACCATGAGGGCACCATTCAAGCCCTCCGAAGAAAACTGAAGATGCTCGAGCGGGTCTTCAAGGACGTCTTCGACAAATACGGTACCGACATCTCACGGCTCGTCGAGCCCCACCGTGTGGCCATCATCGATTGCTCGCTCGCATCCCAGGGAGTCCGCAGGTCTGTGGTCTCCTACCTTTCCAAGGAAATCCTCACCTCCCGCGTCAACAAGCTGAACGACTTCGAGGGCAAGACAATCGACTACCCCCTCCTCTTCGTCGTCGAGGAAGCCCACAATTATGCGGGCTCAACCCTCTCGCACTCCTGCAAGAGCCAGCTCCAGCGGATTGCCTCAGAGGGGCGGAAGTTCGGAATCGGGTTGTGCGTGATCAGCCAGAAGCCGAGCAAAATCGACGAAGAGATTCTCTCCCAGTGCAATACGGGCGTCTACATGCACATCACCAACCCCCGCGACAAGGAGCACATCAAGAAGTCGTTCGAGTCCATCAACGATGCAATCATATCCGACTTGGACAGCCTTGATGTCGGCGAATGCATCATCGCCGGCGCCATGCTAGACATACCCTTCCTCATGTGCACTGTCGACGTGATTCACGTAACGCGGGAAAAGAAGTCGAAATTCGACTTCAAGCAAAAGAAGACTCTGACGATAGGGGGCTCGGCCTACGTTTAAAACGGCGTTGAATCCCCTGTCAGGAATATATTGCCAAGATAATCAATAGCTTACGAGAATGGAATTCCACCCTCATGAAATCAGGGTCCTGAAGGGGTTAGCTGAAGACCAGAAGGAGACATGGTATACTCCTGCCAGCATCGAAACCTTGTCCGGCTTAAACGTTGATGCGATATCCCGGGCTGTTTCCTGGCTTACCACCAAAGGATTGGTCGAGGCATCAAGCGAGGTGAAGCAGGAGATATCCCTCGGCAAGGAGGGAGTCGACTACCGGAAAAGCGGCCTGCCCGAGCGACGCCTCATAAAGAAAATAGGCAAAGGTTGCTCGATAGAGGAGCTGAAGGAAAAATCAGACCCGCAGTTGTTTAACATAGGCTTCGGCTGGCTTAGGAAAAAAAACCTCATTGAAGTCCGGGACGGCTTCATTACCGTCCGAGTAGACTCAGAAACCGAGGACGAGAGAATACTCAAAAAACTCGATGCGGGAAAACTGCGTCTTGACGAACTAAATGAGAGCGAGCGGAAAGCCGTTGAAATGCTCAAAGGC
>CAZJQY010000098.1:0-4740 GCA_964548095.1 uncultured archaeon | reverse complement strand
CTCTACCAGCCCGCTCGTAGAAGGCTGAGAGGCGCTCCGAGAGGTATGCTGGGTAACCTTCCTCCCCAGGCATCTCCTCGAGGCGGCCTGAAATCTCCCGCAACGCCTCAGCCCACCGGGAAGTCGAGTCAGCCATAAGCGCCGTATCATATCCCATATCCCTGAAGTACTCGGCGATGGTGACGCCCGTGTAGATAGAGGCCTCCCGTGCGGCGACGGGCATGTTTGAGGTGTTTGCGATAAGCACCGTACGCTCGATGAGCGGCTTCCCGCTTTTGGGGTCGGTAAGCTTCGGGAACTTGTCGATTACTTCCGTCATCTCGTTTCCGCGTTCCCCGCAGCCGACGTAGACGATGACGTCTGCGTCAGCCCACTTGGCGAGCTGGTGCTGGATGATGGTTTTTCCGGAGCCGAATGGGCCTGGGATTGCTGCAGTCCCCCCCTTGGCGAGCGGGAAGAAGGTGTCGAGCACCCGCTGGCCGGTGAGGAGCGGTGTTTCCGCGTCGAGGCGTTTTTCTGTGGGTCGCGGCTTCTTGACGGGCCACGTGTGGTAGAGGGTGAGCTCTTTTTTTCCTTCGAGGGTGCAGACTGCCTCTTCGATGGTGTAGCTTCCGGGGCGTATGTCCTTGACTGTCCCTGAGACTCCGGGCGGCGTGAGTATCCTGTGGGTGATGATGTCTGTTTCTTTCACTTCCCCGAGGATTATGCCTCCCATCACCTTCTCGCCCTTCTTTACGGTTGGCGTGAACTCCCACTTCTTCTTCCTGTCGAGCGCTGGCGCCGAGGCTCCCCGCAGGATAAAGTCCCCGATATCGTTTTTGATGACTTCTAGGGGCCTCTGTATGCCATCGTAGATGGTTGCGATAAGCCCGGGCCCAAGCTCGATTGAGAGGGGTTTTCCGGTGCCTGCTACGGGTTCGCCGGGACTAAGCCCTGTTGTGTCCTCATAGACTTGGATTGAGGCGCGGTCTCCCTCAATCTTTATTATCTCTCCCATGAGTTTTTCCGTGCCCACGTGGACGACATCGTACATCCTGTCTCCGCGCATTCCCTTCGCTTCAACGAGCGGCCCAGTTACCCGTGTTATCTTAGCCATGTCGCTTCTTATTGAGGTCGAATCCTATGGTGTCTTTTACGATTCTGTCGATGGTCGCGTATTCATCTCCCTTTTCCGCGAGCGTGTGGATGATGCGCTCATCAGATGCGAGCGTCAGTGCCCTCCCGCCCAGGAGCGTCTTGGCTTTCTTGGTGAGTATTATGAGGCCCGAGAAAGTCTTGAGTGCATCGAAGACTTCGTTTGCGTTCTCTTCGCGTATCGTCTTCACGTTCTTTAAGCCTCCGAGCCGGAATCCCGGGAGGTCGTCTGAGTCTCCCACGAACATGATTCCTCCGTCGCTCATTCATACACCTCTGCGGTAATTCTTCTTGTTTCCTCTGGGCTGAAGTCTTCTTTTTTAGATAAGATTATGGCTTTGACGGTTTTTATTTCCCGGGCCTTCGCTTCGATGAAGTAGGCGGCTGGGTAGATGCTTAGGGGGTTGGGGCCTGCCTTCTCTTTGAGGGAGTCGCGCAGGTAGGCGTCCATGGCGTACTCCAGAAAGGAGAGTGTTTTTTCGTTATTGAACCGCCGGATTGCGTCTGAAACGAGCCCCCCGTAAGGGGTCTTTGAAAAAAGCGCGGGCAGTTCCTCGAAGTCTGCGTTCGCGGCTTTTGTGAGCAGGCTCTTGTTCAGGGCAAGGCTTGCCTCAGTCAGGTAGGCGGTTGCTTCGATGCCGTAGCGTCTGCACCTTAGGATGTTTTTTATGTTCAGGAGGTCTGCGTAGGCTAATGCATACTCCTCCAAGGGTGTGCCTCCGAGTTTATCCGCAAACCCCCGGAAAAACGCGAGGTCATAAAAGGACTCGAGGACTTCCAGCCTTCCGGAGCTCTCGTAGTCCTTGTAGGCCTTCGCCGCGCCCGCTAATGAGAAGAATCCGGCTCCCTCAAGGAATTCCCTGACTGAGGCGGCTCCCGCAAGCCGTGAGAGCGAGGCGGCATCGCTTTCGCCGAGGGGGCTCGTAAGCTTCTGCATCTCCTCTCTGGGCATTCCGTGGTGGATTCCCCGAAGCAGGGTCTTCCTGTTCTTGTAGTTCCACAACTCCGTGAAGAAGATTGTCAAGACTGCGCGCTCGCGCTCCGGCGTGATGCGGCTCACCTCCCCGAAGACGTCGCGCAAATACCTTGATAGACGGGCCTCAATATCTATGGCAGAGAATCCTTCCGCCTCGATACCGCTCACGTACGGCTCGTAAGCCGTCGACTCAAGCGATGCGAGGACTTCGGTGTGGCTTCGCGCCTGGATGAAGCCTTCGATGTCTCGCCCCGAGAAAAGCTTTCCCGTCATGCCTGATACCCTGCCATACAGGTACGCGTATGCTGACGCATCCGACGTAAAGAGCGCGGCGTTCATGTCCTACCCCCAAAGCAGCCGGTTGAGCTCGTGCCCGACCTGCTCCCGAATGTGAGCCAAGACTTCCGGCAGGCGGTTGTCGATTCTTCGCGAGCCGTCAGCCGACTCGATGACGACGCCGAACTCAGGGAAGTCGCCGGCCTTCGCCCTGACGTTCTTCGGGGCGAGCTTTCGGAAAGCCTCCGGCACATAGATGACGGCGCCCTTGCCGGCGAGCGAAGCCTCCTCGGAAAGCTTTGCGATAATCCTCTTTTTGTCGGCGTCGGGGAGCTCCAGAATCTTCCTTCCGGCGTCCGCGAAGAACTCGTCCAGGAGCTTTTTCTTGCATTCGAGGGCCTTCACTTTCGCGGTAAGCCTTGCCCCCCCAGCAATCTCCTTGCGGGCGAGTTCGGCTCTCCTGCGTCCGGCCGCGAGGATGCGTTCCTCATTCTCTTCCGCCTGCTGCCTGAAACGCGCCTCAATCTCCGCGACCTCCCGCGCGCAGGCGCCTTCAATCTCCTTCACGGAAGCGTCCGCATCGGAGAGGATTTTCCCTTCAAGCTCCTTTATGCCCATGGCTCCTAAAGGATGTTCGCCGATACGAGCAGGAGAATCGCCGTCACAAACCCGAGTATTGCCGCAAGCTCCGGCATCAGGCAGAAGACGAGGACTTTGCTCCCGACTTTGCCGTTCTTTGCAACCGCCCCTATGGCCGCTGCCGCGACTTTACCCTGCATTATAGCGGAGATGCCGGCGAACCCGGTCACAAGCCCTGCGGTAAGGGCGACTGCCCCCCTCTCAAGCGTCATCTTCCCGCCCATAATCCCTATGATAATAAGGACGGCGATGATGAAGCTGTAGACGGCCTGCGTCTGGGGGAGGGCTTCAAGCACCAGTACCGAGGAAAATTTCTTTTCGTCTTCCGCGAGAACTCCTGCTGCGGCACTCCCCGAAATCTCAAGCCCCTTCGCAGCGCAGTATCCCGAGAGCGCGACACCGAATATCGCGCCAGCGCACGCAATAACGGTCCCCGAAGTCATCGTGTTCACGAACAAGCTCATTGCTTCCGTGTTCAGGAACTCCAATGTCATATCATCACCTCGTTGTAGTATACTTCCTCTCCTCTTTGAATGGAGTGAACTCCCGGCCGCCTCCCGCGTAAAAGGTTCCGAAGAACTCCAGGTAGTGCAACCTGAGGGAGTGGACGAACCCCCCCAATGTGTTTATGAGGATATTCATTACATGGCCGAAAATAAAAACGAGCGCCGCAAGGATTATGCCGACGTAGGGCACTTTCAGGCTGATGCTTGCGAGGAAGTTGAAGGTCATGGCGATGCCCGACGTTGTGAGGGCGAGCGCGAGCAGGCGCGCGTAGGAGAGTGCGTTTCCGACGAACCCCGTTATCTCCATGAGCGCCATGAGGCTTGAGCGCATAAGCGAGAGGACGAGGCCGACGATTAGTAGGGCGTACCCGGCATACTTTGCCTCGCCCGGGATTTTCCCGTATCCTGCGAGAGCGAGTAAGAAAACGCCTCCGCCTAGGATGAACCATGAGCCGTAGGAGAGGAGCGCGTCCCGAATCCTGCCGTCTTTGAGCGCGTAGTAGAGGCCAATCAGGTAGCCGGCAAAGAGGTGGGCGACGCCTATCGCGGTCACGAGCACGAGAAACGTTACGGCATTCCTCCCGTACATGGGGTCAAGCCATAAGGCAACGTCCTGCGAGCCGGAGCCACCCATAATGTATTTGCCGACGAAGTCTCCGAGGAAGCTTCCCGTAATGATTCCGAACACGACCGCTCCCATGCCGCAGGCAATCATGATGACGCATAAGTCGTAGAGCGCCTGCGAGTATCTGCCGTATTTCCGCGCGATGAGGAATGCGGTCGCGGCAAGGACGATGCCGTATACTGCGTCGGTGAGCATGAACCCGAAGAAGAGGGCGAACGTCGGCGCGATGAACGGCGTCGGGTCGACCTCCCGGTAGCGGGGCGGCGAGAATAGGCGGGTCAGCACTTCGAAGGAGCGAAGGACTGGCGGGTTCTCGAGGAGGATGGGCGCTTCGGGAAGTTCGTCCTCAACCTCTATTGCGCACGCACCACCAGTGCAATCGTTTATGAGCGCGATAACATCCGCCTTCTTTTGCGTGGGCGTCCAAAGCCGCATCACCTCGGTTTTGTCCGTACTCCCGCAGCGGATGTAGACCTCGCATTTGGCTTTCTCGACGAGGAGGAGCTCCCGCGTCTCAAGTATGCGGCGCTGTACTTTTGCGCAGAGTGCTTTCATCTTTTCAGCATGCGCTTCTTTCTCTCCCG
>CAZJQY010000097.1:1759-4743 GCA_964548095.1 uncultured archaeon | reverse complement strand
CCCCCTGGTAGCGGAGGGTGAAGTCCGGGAAACCCTGGTCCAGCATGTGCCGGGCAATCAGATACAGAGGATCGCCGTGGAAGGAGAGGGGAGGCCGCTCGCCGCCGAGGTTTGATGCGCTCACCGAGGGGAGGACCAACTCGTATGGAGAATCCTCAGCCGGCTGGATGATTGAACCGGGGACAATCCTGCGGCGCATGCCATCAGGCACGCCGATACGCTTCTCGATTCCCTCGTGACCTTCCTCCGCCGGTCCGACCGCGATGATGCCGACACCGTAGTGGATGCTCAAGCTAATCTGCTCGCCCACATCCATAAGCTTTCGGGCGTAGGCTGCTGGAGGCGCGTGCACGCCCTGCCGTATGCCAGCCTCGTAGGCGAGGCGAACCCGCGTGTCCTCGGGGTATTTTGCCGTGAAAAGCAGGAAGGATTCCCACAAGGGTTTTTTGGTCCAGTAGTGTTCGATGAGCTCGTGAGCGAGGGGGTCGGAGAGGACTTCGAGGGCGTCTCTGACGGTCTCGGGAGTGCTCTTCTCCTGCGACCAGAGGCAGGTTGCAAGCGTCATCGCCTGCCGGTAGTCCATGAGCGACGAGAGGCTCTTGCAGACGGCAAGCGGGTTCGCGCAGTCCCGCAGCCCCTGAGAGAGCGCCCAAAACCCGTAGTGGACGTCTCCCCCCTCCTGGATGGCGTCCGCGATGAGCGGCACGACGGCAGGGTAGAGCTCGTCGGCCGGCTGGTGGATTTTAGGGTCTTCGAAGAGGAACCTCACGAAGCCTTCGGCTTTGCGCAAGTTTGCCTTCGCCTTCTCCGGGAAACGCGCCGGTAATCTGCTTCGAACCTTGGTGGATGACGGCTTCTGACACGCCGACATCGAGGAGGACGGACTCGAAGCTTTGGTACTCAGGAAGCTCGCGTATCTGGTCTCTGGCAGAAGGTTGCTGTGCGTGGGTCCTGCCGCGCCCTGGATAGCCCCTATGGTGGCTGCTGGAGCCGTGATATTGGGGATGCCATTTTTGCATAGTTTACCATAGGATGTTATTAAAAATATAGATGAGGACGTAACTCTTTTGACCACCTTGACTGGGAGATACTCCCGCATCCGCATTACTAGTCAAGGGCACAGTCAAAAAAGCTATGCCTTGACTATAAAACGCTTCGGCTACTTTTTTATCTGCGTTACGAGTAATTAACGTATGCCAAAATACGTGCAGAGGGGTGGCTCCTCCAGCAGCGCCCAAGAAGTTGTCGCGGACCTCGACTTCACGTCTGAGGAGAAGGGGGGCAGATTCCACGCCCTGCCGGCGCAGTGTATGGGCCGGATTTGGGATTCTGTGAAGGAGGGCGGAGGCGTAGGGCAGCTTTTCATCGGAACAGACGCCGACCACCTCATGGAAGTCAAGGGGAACCTCTCGTACATGCTGATGGTGACCGTCGCCGGACAGGTCGGGGGCACGGCGAACGTCAAAAAGCTCACTGTGCGGGGAGTTGGGCCGAACGGCGTCAAGGCGGCGAGCGCAATTCAGATGGCCTATGACGACAACTTCGGGTCCGCTTCCGGGAGGACCGCGCGAGAGTATGTCCGGCTCATGGAGAATGGCGTAGTCATCCAGCCTCCGGAGGCTCCGCAAGCTGTTAGTCCCATCCGAGCGGTCAAAGACAGTGCAACGGAGTTTGCAGGCCAATGCCGGGAAGTCGTATTCAGCAGGTTCCCGGGGACGAGAACAGGGCATGTTGTTTTGGGGACCGCACATCCCCTCGAGGAGTTCTCATCTGAGGTTCAGGACGCTGCTTTTATAAGCGCCGGACAAGCCCCCGTGGAGGTTGGCCGGCTGAGGCAGGTGCGTGAGCGCCTGCATGAAGAATACAACAGGAACGTGATCCTCCTCGCCTTGAACATGCTCGCCGAAGACCGGGCCGGTTTCACGACGGAAACGAGCCAGATTCCCGAGTTTTATGAAAGCATGATCGTTGTCTTGCGCTACCTTCGCCCCACAGACGAGACTTCAGAGGGTAACCTGGGAGCCATGCGATCGGCTATTGGGAATCGACATCAGGCAGTACGCCCTCTCCTACGGAGCGTCATAAGAGATGTCACCTACGGCAGGACAGAAGTGACTCCGAGGGTGGACGAGGTTTGGGTTGGAGGGGCAATAGACGCCTTGATTGTCGGAAAGTTTGAGCAGGCTGACGCCATAAAACGGTTGCGCGCTGAGCGCGACATCCAGGAGGGCCTCGTTGGGGAGGCAATACAGTTAATTGAGAATCCTCAAGAGCGGACACCGAATGCGCAACTTGCTGTGGAGATGGTATACACCCGAGACTCCACGGCGTCCCCGTCGGAATTTATCCAAAGCGCGAGAAAAAGAGTTCTGGGGGTGCTCTCTGCCGGAGAAACACGCATGTGGGAGCAGCTGAGTTTTCCGGAGGGAAGCGTCCTCATTTGCGAGAACCTTCCTCCGGTGGCTGCCATCCCCATCCTTTACGGGAAGGATGCTGGAGGCATTCTCGCCACCCATGAGGTGAGCAGGTACGCGCACGAGAAGATTGTTGCCGCGGCGCTTGGGCTCCCCTTGGCAGGCGGTTTCCACGAGCTGCGGGAGAAAATAATGCATGGAGAGCAGATTCTCGTCGACGACCGCCAGGAGAACACGCACATGGTGGTGCTGATTAGCCCGACCGATGCCGCTAAAAGAGACTACGGCGTATCCGAGAGAAAGCCTAGAGCAAGCACGAACATCGGCAAACACGGCGGGCGAATCACCCTCTCGGACGGAGCGCAGGTTTCCCTGAGCGGGACGCTCCAGTTCATCGAGAAGAATGCCATAGCAAACGTGAGAAACGCCAAGGCTGACGGCATAGGGCTCATAAGGTCCGAGATTGACTTGTATTCCCTGGGGAACGCGCATTGGATGACTTTCGGGGAGGAAGAGTCGAGGAGGATGCTTGAGGACGTTTATTTCGAGCGGGCGCGCGAGTTGCTCAAG
>CAZJQY010000097.1:598-1749 GCA_964548095.1 uncultured archaeon | reverse complement strand
ATGTGGGAGCATTTAGGGGGGTCAGTCACATTCCGCCTTCCGGACGTAAGCCCCGAGAAGATACCTCCCTTGTTCCGCCATGCGTTTGAACAGCTGAGAGATTTGGGGGCAGTTCCCCTCACGCACATGCCCTTGGGCATCGACTTGCTAATGCAGTACCCTGATGACGTCATATACCCCATCATGCGGGGCATCACACGAGCTATCCTTGACGTGCACCCGCGGGACTTCAGGGACGATGCAAGACCCCGGGACTCGAAGTTCATGGCTTACATTGAGATGCCGTCAGTCGAGAACAAGCATCACGTGGACACGTACTACCGATACTGCGCGAGAGTTGAGTCAGGGCTGGGCGTGGTCGGCGCCTTCGGCAGGAAGGTCATGGTCGAGAACCGGGACGCAATACGAAACATCGACGATGTCACGAGAGGATTCGACGACGTCGGACTGGGTTTAAGCGACCTCACAAAATCTGCGCTTGGAATCGAGACCCGGCTCGACCCCCGCCTGAACGCCATGCACCCGAAGGCGCTTCTCACCATCAACGAGGCGGTGGGGGCGTGCCTTGCGCGCGGGTATTCCCCCCAAGGCTGCGGGCCCATGACTGAAGACGTCTACTCGCTAATGCTCCTCATAGGCATGGGAGTCCGCAGGGTGTCGGTGAACCCGCCCCTCATCGACTACCTCGCAGGGTACCTGGAGAAGGCAAGTGTTGCGGAATGCGAGCGCCTCCTGCGGGGGGCCACGCGCCGCGACCCGAGCGGAAAACTCGTGTACACGGACGGGGAGGACGTATTCAAGTACGTTATCGCCCAGACGAACAGCATATTCAGGTGAGGTCACGCCTTATCCCTGACGTGGGCATGCACGTTACGCCAGTCCCCGCTTCGTGAGGCAACGTGCCGCAGAATCGCGTCAGGGTCCGCCTCAACAACGTGCTTTTTCTCGACCCACGCAAGCTCAAGGTCCTGGCGGCGCTTATCCCATTGGAACGCGCAGTACGTGTCATATTCGCCGATGTGCTTGTTATCGGCGTCCTGGTTTAGGAGGGAGAGCACGGCAAGCTCGCCGTCCCGCAACCTAAGGTATCCCATCCTCGGCAAATCAGATGGAGCGCGCACGACCCGCACGACAGACTCCGCTCTAGGCAT
>CAZJQY010000097.1:0-588 GCA_964548095.1 uncultured archaeon | reverse complement strand
AGACAGTCCGGACATCTGGGAGAGCATTATGTCTTCGGCCATGAACCTCTCGACGCCCTGAACCCGGACAACGCAGTCATCGAAGCCTTGGTCAAACAGGTGCCAAGCAATGATTTTCATCGGACTGGCGAGGATGGGAAGCGGCGGCTTCTCGCCACCAAGCGCCTCAGTCGAAAGCGCAGGGAGGATGAGCTCGTAGGGCCTGCCCTCCTCAGGCTGGAGCATGGTCGCCGGAACAATCCTTCTTCTCACGTCATCAGACAAACCAATACGCGCCTCAATACCCTCATGAGCCTCAGATGAGGGGCCAACGCCGATTACCCCAACACCATAGTGTATGCTCAAACTGAGCATGTCCCCCCGCCCCATAAGCTTCCGGGCATAGTCTGCGGGCTGCGGGCAGTCTTTGTCCCGGCGGTCCTGTATCCTGCGTTCATACGCGAGCTTCGCCTGCGCGTCCGGGGGGTAGCGCGCGGAGAACCGGAGGAAGGTCTCCCAGACGACCGGGTCCTGGTAGTAGTGGTTGAGCAATTCTGTCGCCTGCTGGCTGCTGAGCGCCTCAAGGCAGCGTTGCGCCTGCTCTAGGCT
>CAZJQY010000096.1:2488-4805 GCA_964548095.1 uncultured archaeon | reverse complement strand
AATTCCTTGAAAACCTCGACGACCTCGTCGAGTGAGGCATAGTGAGAATGGTGGTCGAGCTCCACGTTGGTGATGACGGCGATCTCCGGATGCAGATGCAGGAGCGAACCGTCGCTCTCGTCGGCTTCCGCCACCAGCCACTCACCCCCGCCGGCCCGGGCATTGCTGCCGACATCGTTGAGCTCGCCGCCAACGACAAAGGACGGCTCCAGTTCCAGCAGCTCCATGGTGTTGGCGATCATCGAGGTGGTGGTGGTCTTGCCGTGTGTGCCGGCCACGGCAATGCCCCGCTTCATCTCCATGAGCTCGGCGAGCATCTCGGCGCGCTGGTAGACGGGGATGCCCCGCTCGATCGCCGCGACCAGTTCGGGATTATGCGCCGGGATCGCGGTGGAGACGACCACGGCGTCGGGCCGGTCGAGGTTCTCGGGGCTATGACCGAAGACGACGGCTACACCGCCTTCCTCCAGCATGCGCGTGTAACGGGAACGCTTGAGGTCTGAGCCGCGGACCTCGCATCCCAACGTGCGGAACACCTGGGCGATGCCGCTCATGCCGGCCCCGCCGATGCCTATGAAATGGATTCTTTTGTTCATATGCTGGTAATCACCTTGCTGGATTATTGATCTTTTCCCAGGCACCGGCTTGATTCGCCGGCCAGACCTGCCACCTTCAACTATTCGCCATCCTGAATATCTCGTCGGCTATGCGCCCGGCGCCGTCCCGCCTGCCCAGCCCGGCGCTGGCCGCTGCCATGGCCGCGAGCCGTTGCCGGTCGCCCAGCAGGGCTTCCACCCTGGCTTTTAACACGGCGCCATTCAGTTCGCGGTCGAGGATGACATCCGCCGCGCCGGCGGCGGCCATCCACTCGGCGTTCTTCAGCTGATGATCGGCGGTGGCGTAAGGATAGGGGACCAGCAGGGCCGGCTTACCCAGGGCCGCAACCTCGAGAACCGAGGCGCCGGAACGCCCCACCACCAGGTCCGCGGCCGCCGTCGCCAGCGGCAAATCAACTGTATAGTTTAGCAAATGATAATTGTCCGGGTCGGCGCCGCGCTCCGCCAGCATCCGTTTTACCAGGTCGTAGTCGCGTCTGCCGCTGACATGAATCAGCTGGAAAGACAACCGCGGCACGCCGAAAGCCTCGACGCAGGCCAGGTTAACAGAGCGTGCCCCCAGCGAACCGCCGGTGATCAGCACCACTGGTTTTCCTTCCCTGAGCCCGAACTGCCGGCGCCCCTCGGCAGCCGTCGCCTCGAGAAGTATGCGGGGCAGAGGCCGGCCGGCCACCAGGTACTTGCCACCCTCACGCCCGGGGATGGCGAAGCTCAGCGCCACACGCCGGGCCAGCGGCGCCAGAGCCCGGTTGGCGAGCCCCATGTGTGAATCGAGTTCGACGATAAGAGCCGGCGTGCGCCGCAGGAACGCCATGAACACCGGGGCCCAGCTCACATAGCCGCCGCCGCCGACCACCACGTCCGGACGGCGCCGCCCCAGGATCCTGATACAGTCGAGACTGCCCTTGATAAGGGACCAGAGGAAGAGGAACAGCTGGGGGGAGAGACGCCGCCGCAGCCCCCGGAGGTCGGCGAGGTCGAGTTCGAAGCCGGCCTGCGGCACCAGCTCCGTCTCCAGCCCCCGGCCGGTGCCGATGAAAGAGACCTCGGCGCCCTTATCCGTGAGCGTGCCGGCGAGAGCCAGAGCCGGCACCAGATGGCCGGCCGTCCCTCCGGCCGCGATTACCACTTTCAACGGCCCTGAGTTTTCTCTGGGGAGCTGCGGCAATTTTACCCCGTGGGTTGATGGCGATGTTCAGTAATATACCGATGCTGGCGAGAATGACCACCAGGCTCGAACCGCCATAGCTTATCAGCGGCAGCGGCACCCCGGTAAGCGGCAACAGGCCGGTGACGGCGCAGAGGTTGATGGCCGCTTGACCCACCAGCATGGAAGTGATGCCGGCGGCGACATATTTTCCGAAGGAATTGCGGCACTTGAGCGCGATACGAAAACCCATATAGGCGAAGGCGCTAAAGCCGCCAATAACCAGGAGCGCTCCCAGAATGCCCATCTCCTCGCCGATGATGGAGAAGATCATGTCCGTGTGCGGCTCCGGCAGGTAGTTGAATTTCTGGATGCTCTGTCCCAGGCCGATGCCCGAAAGCCCTCCTGAACCGATGGCCACCCAGGACTGGATGATCTGATGGCCAGTTCCCTGGGCGTCTTTCCAGGGATCGAGAAAGGCGGTGAGGCGGTCCATCTGGTGCGGCTTGATGAACACCGAGACCAGCGCCAGGATGGCGGCCCCGATGGCCGG
>CAZJQY010000096.1:0-2388 GCA_964548095.1 uncultured archaeon | reverse complement strand
AGCACCAGGGAGACGATCATCAGCCCCGGCGCCAGCTTGCGCAATTTTGTGAAATCATAGCGGGCCAGTGTGAACATCAGCCCCAGGCCGAGCCCCGCGAACAGCAGCTCGCGCTTGAGGTAGTAATAACTGTCCTGGTTCTCGAAGAGGGCGCTCGCCAGACTGGCGCTGAAGACCATGACCACGCCCAGCGCCAGCATCACCATCGTCACCGTCGCCAGGAAGACGTATTCGTAGGTGCCCGAACCCGTCCTCCCGCCAGAGCGCTCCCCGACTTTCCTGTTGCGCCGGCCCAGGTGCCTCAATCTTCTCCCGCCTCTATCTCGTTTACCAGGTCCACGAAATGTGCGCCTCGCTGCTCGTAGTTGTCATACTGGTCGAAACTGGCACAGGCCGGCGACAGGAGCACGGCATCTCCCGGTGCGGCGTTCTTGCGGGCCATACGAACCGCCTGATCGAGCTTACCCGCCTGCACGGCCTGGATGCCGATTTTCGCAAAACTCACGGCGATCTCGCCGGCCGCTTCGCCGATAAGGATGACCTCGACGACATCGGCCCGGGAAACGGCCCGGGCCAGCCCGTCGAAGTCGCAACCCTTGGCGCGGCCGCCAAGAATAAGGTGGACGCCATGGCCGTAGGCGGTGAGCGCCTTCAGCGCCGCGTCCACGTTGGTGGCCTTGGAGTCGTTCACATAAGTGACGCCGTCAACCACTCCCACCTCCTGCAAGCGGTGGGGAACACCGGGAAAGCTTCTGATGCCCGCCGCCACCTCCACCGGAGAAAGCCCCAGGCAAAGGCACGCCGCCGTGGCCGCAAGACAATTCTCCAGATTGTGCTCACCCTTGAGCGCGGCGTCGGACCAGTTGATTATTCCGGTGGAACCGGCCTCTTTTGAGACTTCGCCGGCGGCGGCGCCAATCCTGCCGGAACCGGCTTGATCAGGCGCATTCGCCGCCACCTGCCATACCCCCGGTAACCGGGAACGCAATCCGGCGCCCGCAACCTCAAGTTCGTGCAACCTGGCGCGAATAACGCCGGCGCTAATGAAAACCAGCGGCTCCGGAGCCATGCCCTTGCCGAGCGCTCCCTTTCCTTCGCCTGGCACCGCACCGGCCACTCCCGGCGCCCCCGACGCCGCGCCGGCCACTTTCCCTTCCGCGCCGGCCACTTTCCCTTCCACACCACGGCTGAACCAGACCGGCGATGCCCGCCCGGGGTCGATACGGCGGCACTCGGGATCGTCAAAGTTGATGATGGAAACGTCCCCCGTTTGCTGGTTTTCAAAAATCCTCAGCTTGGCGGCAAAGTAATTCCCGGCGTCCGGGTGCCGGTCCAGATGGTCTTCAGACAGGTTCAGAAGAATGGCGACGTCCGGCCGGAAATCTATACAGTCATCGAGCTGGAAACTGGAAAGCTCCACCAGCAGCAGCTCGTCTTCATCGACTTCGCCGACCAGCGACGACAGCGCGATGCCAACGTTGCCGGCGACCCGGCAGGGACGCCCGGCGCCGGCGATCACATGGCCCAGCAGTTCGATGGTCGTGGTCTTGCCGTTGGTGCCGGTGACGCCGACGATGATGTTCCCCAGAAAACGCCAGGCGAACTCGACCTCACCCCATACCGGGATACCACGCATATGGGCTTCCAGCAACAGGGAATTCTCCTTCGGCACGCCGGGGCTCTTCACCACGAGGCCACAGCCGTCCAGCAGGGCGTTGTCCTCACGCCCCAGCTCCACCCGCACCCCCGCCTCCCGCAGCCCGCGCGCCTCAGCCGCCGCGGCAGGCGACGGGTCGCTATCGCAAAGAACTACCTCGGTCCGCGGCAACATCCTGCAGGCCGCCAGTGACGCGGCGATGCCGGAACGGGCCATGCCTACGATCAACAGGCGGCCGATATCGTTGAGGGCGGCGAAGCTCATCTTCCCGTTGACAGGTAGAAGATGGTGAAGCCGGTCGAAGCAAAGATGGCGCCGACGATCCAGAAGCGCATGATGATCTTGGTCTCCGACCAGGCCATGAGCTCGAAGTGGTGGTGGATCGGCGTCATCAGGAAGACACGCTTGCCGGTGGTCTTGAAACTGATCACCTGGATGACCACCGAGGCCGCCTCGGCCACGAAGATGGCGCCGATGACGATCAACAGCAGTTCCGTCCGCGTCAGGAAGGCCATGGCGGCGATGGCGCCGCCGAGGGCCAGCGAGCCCGTGTCCCCCATGAAGATCTCCGCCGGGAAGGAATTGAACCAGAGGAAGCCGACACAGGCTCCCCCGAGGCAGGCGGCGATGATGCCCAGGTCGGTCTGGTCGGTGAGAAAGGCGATGGTCATATAAGTCAGCATGGTCACCGCCACCAGGCCGGCGGCCAGCCCGTCCAGCCCGTCGGTGAG